>JACPQP010000285.1 GCA_016190465.1 Chloroflexota bacterium | reverse complement strand
TCCAGGAAGGGCCGCAGCCCGTCCTGGCGGGGTTTGGGGTGTCCCCAAAACCATCAAAAACTTTCTGATACCTACATACTTAGCTCGCGGGGGGCCTGATGACTTCCTGGCCACTCAGGTACGGCCGCAGGACGGGCGGCACGACGACGCTCCCGTCGGGCTGCTGGTAGTACTCGAGTACCGCGGCGAGCGTACGGCCAACGGCGAGCCCCGAGCCGTTGAGCGTGTGAACGAACTCGGGGCGAGCGCCGGCGGCGGGCCGGTACCGGATGCTGGCGCGGCGGGCCTGAAAGTCCAGGAAGTTGCTGCACGACGAGATCTCGACGTAGCGCCCCTGGCCGGGCATCCAGACCTCCGGGTCATACGTCCTGGCCGATGCGAAGCCGAGGTCGCCGGTGCAGAGCAGCTTCACCTGGTGGGGCAGCTCGAGCGCTCGCAGCACCTCTTCGGCATCGTCAACCAGCCGCTCCAGCTCGTCGTCCGAAGACGCCGGCTCGACCAGTTTGACGAGCTCGACCTTATCGAACTGGTGGACGCGGATCAGCCCGCGCGTGTCACGGCCAGCGGCGCCGGCCTCGCGGCGGAAGCAGGCCGAGTGGCAGACATGGTAGATCGGAAGCACGCCCGGCGCGAGGATCTCGTCGCGGTACAGGTTGGTGACCGGCACCTCGGCGGTCGGGATCAGGACGAGCTCGTCGCTGCACACCGTGTAGGCCTCGTCGACGAACTTGGGAAACTGGCCGGTCCCCACCATGCACTCCGGCTTCACCAGGTAGGGCGTCGCGACCTCGGCGTAGCCGTGCTGGCGGGTGTGCAGGTCCAGCATGAACGCGATCAGGGCTCGGTTGAGCCGGGCGCCATCGCCTTTGAGCACCCAGGAGCGTGCTCCGGCGATCTTGGCGCCGCGCGGGAAGTCGACGATCCCCAACGCTTCCCCCAGATCCCAGTGAGCGCGCGGCTCGAAGTGAAAGCCGCGGGGGGTGCCCCAGCGCCGCACGACGACGTTCTCGCTCTCGTCGGCTCCGACCGGCACGCTCTCCTCGGGGATATTCGGCAGGTAGAGCAGGAGCCGCTCGATCCCGGCGTCGAGTGCGGCGACCCGACCGTCGAGCTCCTTGATGCGCTCGCCGACCTCGCGCATCGCCGCGATCAGCTCCGGCGGCCGCTCCTTCTGGCGGCCAAGCTGCTGGGAGACCTGGTTGCGCTGGGCGCGCAGACTCTCGACCTCACTCAGTAGACGTCGTCGCTCCTCATCCAACTGGAGCAGCTCGCCCAGCGGTGCGCTGGTGTGACGCTTCTCCAGCGCTGCCTGGACCACCTCGGGGTGTTCGCGAACAACCTTCAAGTTCAGCATCGTTCGTCCCAATTGCCTCGGTTCTGACACGAAGTGCTGAGTACTGAGTGCTGAGTACTCGGTACGACGATCAGTGCTCTTCCCATTCTACCGTATGTCGCTGCGAAGTGCTGAGTGCCGAGTACTCAGTACTCAGTACTCGGCACTCGGTCCGGAGGCCGGCCGGGATGAGCACCTGGCTGTCGAGTGGGCGAGCGGTCTGTCCGGGTGGGGACCAGACGACCTGGACCGATGGGCGCCCTCGTTCGTGAGCATAGGTGACGCGAATCGGGTGGGTGCCGGGCGAGAGCGCCGTGTCTCCTTGCGCCGTGCGGTCGGATCGCGACTTGCGGGCGATCACCCGACCGTCGATCGTCACGCTCGCCAGGGACGTGCCTTCGCTGGCCACCGCGAACCGATGGATGCCAGCTCGCTCGATGAGGATAAGGCCATCCCACACCACGCTGAACTGCTCGCCAGGGCCAGGCAAGGGACTCCCCGCCGGCACGGGGTCCAGCCGAACCTGCGCCGGTGTACCCAACCAGGGTGGCAAGTCGAGGCTCCGATCGGCATAGTAGCGGCCAATCAGGCCGTGAGAGTCGGCCGGAGCAAGAGCAAAACGCGGTGGGGTCCGCGTGAAGGTCCAGCCAGGAGCGTGATCGGACTGTTCCCTCAGCACACCCGCGGAGATGCGTGCGCTCAGCAGGAGCGGCGCACCGCCGTTCGGACCGGCATGCTCGCTCACCACCGTACCGGGGTATTCGGCCGACAGCCCGGCCAGCACCTGGTGCTGACTTGGATAGACCACGACCACTACGTCACGATCAGCACGTCCGGCCACTCCAGCGATGCCGCCACCGCCCAGTTGGAACCAGGGCGTATCGGGGTAGAGCATTGCCTCGATCGATGGGGTCGCCATCTGAGGCGTCACATACACCAGGGCATAGCCAGCGGCTTGTCGCGCGACCCCTATCACCGCCTGCTCCACACTGGTCTGGTGCTGAGGTGCGTAGCGGCCAAAGTAGTCGGCTGCACCAAGAACGGCAGGGAGGATGAGCACCGCACCGAGAGCCACGAGCGACAGGGCGACGGACCTCACCCCCTGGCCCCCTCTCCGACGCGGAGAGGGGGAGGGTTCGGGCGACGGGACGACGGGCTCACCACAAAGACACAAAGAACACAAAGGGGCTGGCGACAGGGTCACCTCTTCGTGTCCTTCGTGTCTTTGTGGTGAACCTCGTGCCCCCGGGGAGAGGGCGACGGGGCGATGGAGCGACGCGTCAACTCTGGTCCACACGATCGCGATGCCGATCGCGGTGAAAGTGGCGATGGCTGGCAGCACTCCGTAAGCCCTTCCGGGGTGCCCGCCTTCCAGGGACTGTGCCAGGAGCGTTGGCACCAGCCCCAGGCCGAGCGCCACCAGCAGAAGGCGAGGGCGTGGAAAAGCAAGCAAGCGGAAGGTCGCGACCGCGCCACAACTGAACAACGTGCCCTCGGCCCAGCCGAGGATGGGGGCAAGGCGAATGCCATCCTGGGTATCGTCTGGGCCGACGAGCACGAGCATCCCGAGCGTATCGACGACGTTTCGCATGGTCGTCCTGACCACAGACTCTCCCACGTTTCCGGCGTAGCGCGCTCCCGAGACGCTCTGCACGCGGCCCCAAAACGCGTCAGGCTGGTCGAGAGCGAAGACCACCAGCGGCGCCGTCGCGGCGAGAGCGACTGCACTCAGGAGCGCCGCGCCAGTCACGGCCTGACGCGGCGCTTTCCGCCATATCGCGGCTCCCAAGGCCATCCAGACGACGACGAGGAGGGGGGCGATCCGAAACGCCGGGTAGCTGTACATCCCGAGGCCAAGGCAGAGCCCGCTCAGCGCGTAATCCACAGCGGACCGTCGTCGCCACGCGCGGACAAGGAACCACAGCATCAACACGCCGAGCAAAGCGACGAGCGGTGGACGCACGGCGATCCGGTTCAGCGTGATCGCCCAGCGCGACACGGCCAGTGCGAACGCGGCAAGCAATGCCAGGCGAGGACCTGCCAGCTCGCGCACCAGCAAGAAGGTGCCGGCCACGATGGCCACTCCGATGAGGGCCGAAGCGAGTCGGAGCGTAAAGATGCCGACTCCAAACAGCCAGAACGAGCCGGCGATGAGATAGCCCAGGAGCGGCTCACGCCCCGAGAAGCTCGCGACGAACACGGGGCGGACGTCCCGCGCCAGGATGTTGTGGGCGATCAGCGCGTTGGCGCTTTCGTCCCACATCACCTGCGCGGGTATGGTCTCGAGCCAGAGGAAACGGAGGGCGGCCGCCAACGCCAGTATCCCGACCAGCAGCAGCGCCTCGGTCCGTCCTGGCAGTGGCTGCTCGAGCGTGCGCAATGCTCGGCGAAGCGCCGAAGGCGGGCCAACACCGTAGCCCACGAGGGCAAGCGCGACGAGCATCGCGACGGCCGGGAGCACCGGGAGGGCGATCGGCGCCGTGCCCACTCCGCTCGCGGCCGCAATCGCATCGGCGGTGACGTGCTGACGCCACTGCACCAGCGCCGCCAGGAGACAACCGCCGGCCAGCGCCACATGACGTCTTCCGCTCATTTCCTCCTTCCGCAACTCGCTTACCAACTCCTCACTATAGCACATGCTGGCCGTACGCTTGTCCGCATAGGCAGATCGACGCGTCGGACGTGGTTTGCGTAACCGGCCCGGTGATGGTAGCATCGTCACCGTGGCAGACCGGTTAACCGTACTCAGCACTCCGTACTCAGTACTCAGTAGGCGGGCAGGTGGAGCGGGCGATGTGGCGATACGAGGTGGGTGCCGAGACCGACGTTGGCCAGGTGCGCGAGTTGAACGAGGACGCGATCTTCGCGGGCCCGGTTGGCGCGGCCGAGACACTCCTCGCCGCCGTGGCGGACGGCATGGGCGGCCACGCCGCGGGCGAGGTCGCGAGCCGGCTGGCCATCGAGACGCTCGTGGACACGGTCGAGCGACAGTCCGCGCGGCGCCCCGGCGAGCGGCTTCGCCAGGCGGTGTTGGCGGCAAACCGGGCGGTTTGGGAGCGCAGCGCCCAGGTGGCGGTGGAACGGGGGATGGGAACTACCCTGACCGCCGCGCTGTTTGTCGGCGCCCAGCTCGAGATCGGCCACGTGGGGGACAGCCGAGCCTATCTTTTCCGCGCGGGCACGCTGCGCCAGCTCACCCAGGACCACTCCTGGGTCGCCGAGCGGGTGAGCGAGGGCCATCTCACCCCGGAGGAAGCTCGCGTGCACCCGTACCGGCACGTGATCACTCGCGTGCTCGGCGGCGATCCACGGGTAGAGGTCGACCAGGTGAGCCTCGCGTTGCAACATGGCGACGTAGCGCTCCTCTGCTCCGATGGCCTCACGGCGGACGTCGACGACCAGATGCTCGCGGCGAGGCTGGCGGCAGGGCTTCCCGCCGGCGAGACGGCCAGGGCCCTCGTGGCGCTGGCCAACGCCCGTGGTGGCGTCGACAACATCTCGGTCATCGTGGTGCGAGCGACCTTCGCTAACCACAGTTGAGCGCAGCTCAGGGCCACCCTCACCCCTCGCCCCTCTCCCACGGGGAGAGGGGGAGCCGCCATCCCCCTCCCCGCGTCGGGCTGTATCAGGAACGGCGGGCTGGGGGGAGTGGCCCGCGCCCTCGCCCCCAGGTGACCATTTGTGTGCGCCTATGGGGGT
>JACPQP010000297.1 GCA_016190465.1 Chloroflexota bacterium | reverse complement strand
GCGAAAAGTGCTCGAAACAGCTTTGTGGGGAGGCGCGCGTGCGTGGCCATAGCCACCTGCTGGTTGGGTTGGCAGGGTACCTGCTACTTCGGTCCGAGGCGACAGTTGCCCCGTTTGTCCCGTCTGTCGGCGGGCCGGACCTCCCGGTTCCGACCGCGCTCTCGCTGACCCTGGCGCTCGTCGCCGCGGGGGCGCTGGCGCCGGACATCGACCACCCCGACAGCGAGATCGCCCAGGTCTGGCGCGGCAGCTTTGGGATGCGCCCGCTCCATGCGCTGGCCTGGGTCGTTCGCTTCCTGTTCGGGCACCGGGGCGTTACCCACTCGGCCTGGCTGACCGGGGTGGTTGCCTGGCTAGTCGAGGGCTTCGGGGTCTCTCAGTGGGGCATTGGTGGGCTCGGCGCATCCCTGGGCTTCGGGATGGCCAGCCACCTGCTCGCCGACGGGCTGACCCGGGCCGGTGTCCCGCTGCTCTGGCCGCTGCCCTGGCGGTTCGGCATCCCGCCGATTCGGGCGCTCCGGCTGCGCACTGGCGGTCCGGGCGAACACGCGCTCGTGACGCTCCTCACCCTCGCAGCGGTCGGGCGGGTTCTACTCGGCTAGCCTGCCAGGCTCTCTGGGGGCGTGGGACCCCTCACCCCATGCCCCCTCCTCACAGATGCCCACCAACTCTGTCAAAGAGGAGATCGCGAGATCTGGCTGCGTCCCAGTCGTGTTGCGCGCCCGTTGGCGGTTCAGCCACACCGCGGTGATGCCAGCCTGTTTCGCGCCGATCACATCGTTTTCCAGCGAGTTGCCAACATCTTGAGGTCTTGCGCGACCTGGTTGCGAATGGCGATCATCGAGTCGATTGAGAGGGCGTCCACCGGCACGGGGATCAGGCGGCGGAGTTCGCCGAGCGCGCACGCCAGTGCTCGTCGCATGGCTGCGTTGAAGTCCCAGAGCGTATCGTCGGCATCGAAGGAGATCGTGGTGATTCGTCCGCGATGCAACGACGTGCTCGTTCCTCCTTCGGTCACCGGTGGCAATCACCATCCCCCGCCCGAGACCCGGTACAGCGCCGGCACGAAGCGTGGCGGCTGGAACCCGAGAGTGACGACGCTGAAGTGCGGCAGGCTCGCCACGGCGCGGAACCGCCTGAGATCCGGTGGATCCGCCGGCTCGCGAGGCAGCTCGACAGTCGTCGTGCTGAGCGTCTCCCAGGTGACCCCGTCCCGCGACACCTGGATGCTCGCCCGCCCGGGCTGGAAGCCGGCCGGCAGGTCAGCCGAGGTATAGTTGATGGTGATCGACACTGGCGTGGCGAAGGGCGTCGCGTATGGCGTGCCGCCGACGTCCAGCCGGACGTAGTAGCTCCGGATCGCCCGCGCGCCGTTGGCCGGGGTCGGCACCGCCTGCTCCTCGGTCTGGAAGAAGACGAGCCGAACCTCCGCGCCCGACGGGATCGCGTCGGCCGGCAGGTCGAGGCGGGCCCGGGGCGTGCTGGACTCGCCGGCGGCGACTTCGGTGGACACGCCGGTCGCCAGCGCCACACCGGTCGGCGTGGGCGTGGTGGTCGCGGTGGATGTCACCGTGATGGTTGCGGTGGACGTGGCGGTAGCCGTCGCCGTGGCGGTGCTGGTGGAGGTTGCGGTTGGCTCGGGCGTGAGCGTCCGTGTCAAGGTGACCGTCGGAGTCCCCGTCACGGTCGGCGTGCCGGTCACGCTCGGCGTAGACGTAGGCGTCGCCGTGGCGCTGCTGGTGGGCGTCGCGGTTGGCTCGGGCGTGAGCGTCCGTGTCAAGGTGGCCGTTGGAGTCCCCGTCACGGTCGGAGTTTCGGTGATGGTTGGCGTGTTGGTAGTCGTCGGGGTGGCGGTGACAGTCGGCGTCCGGGTCACCGTCGGCGTGCCGCTCAGCGCGAAGGCGACTGCCGCGGCCGCGTTCACCCGGCCGTAG
Source organism: Chloroflexota bacterium (assembly GCA_016190465.1). Lineage (GTDB taxonomy): Bacteria > Chloroflexota > UBA6077 > FW602-bin22 > JACPQP01 > JACPQP01. Next base: position 1,695 of record JACPQP010000297.1, on the reverse strand, counting down.
CCGAGGTACTCGCTCTTGCCGCTGGTGTCGTAGGTGTAGCCGCCGACCTTGTCGGCCGACTGCTCGATAACGGAACGCACCTGGGCCGTCGTGGCCCCGGGCCACACCGACCAGACCAGCGCGGCCAGCCCCGCCACCAGCGGCGTCGACATCGAGGTGCCACTCTTCAATCCGTAGCTGTTGGGTACGGCCGACAGGATGCTCTCGCCGGGCGCAGCCACCGAGAGGTAGGCGCCGTAGTTAGAGAAAGAGGCGCGCAGATCGCCGGAGTTGGTCGCCGCGATGGCCATGTACTCCGGATACGCCGCGGGATAGAAGGGCGCACTCGTGCTGGAGTTCCCCGCCGCGGCGACCGGGAGCGCGCCGAGGCCCAGCGCCTGCTGACCGGCTGTCTGCAGCACCGGCGCAACCTCCGAGCCGGCCAGGCTCAGGTTGATGATCTTCGCGCCATTCTGCGCGGCGTAGACGATGGCGGCGGCGATCCGGTCGTCGTAGCCGTTTCCCTCGTCGTCCAGCGCCCGCACGATCAGCAGGCGTGATCCCCAGGACACGCCCGCGACGCCGAGGCCGTTGTTGGTGGCCGCCGTGGCGATCCCCGCCACGTGAGTGCCGTGGGAGTGGTAGTCGTGCCAGTCGCTCTGGTCGAGCACCACGCCGCTCACCGGTGGTACGATGGCACCCTGCCCCGGCAGGCTGGTGACCGTGTAGTTGGTGTCGGCCGTGCCCCCGGCCAGGCGCAGGTCGTTCTCGCTGGTGCCGACGTAGACCCGGTAGCTCGTCGCGCCAATCACGGTGTTCCAACTGACGAGGATCTGGTTGGCGCTCTCCGAGACCGGCACCGGCAATGAGCTGGAGATCCGGGTCTCGCCGGCCGCGCCCACGCCGGTGACGCCCACGTAGTAGACCCCCGGGGTCAACGTGCCGGTTCCCATGATGGCGACACCAGCCGGCGTCGCGGGGAACCAGTCGACGAAGCTGCGGCTGGTGGCGGTGATGACCTTGCCGACCAAGTCCTCGTGCGTCTTGTCGGCGCCAGTGTCCACGACGGCGATGACGACGTCCGACGAGCCCGTCGTGGTGTCCCAGGCGACCGGGGCCTGCACCTTGGGGAGATGCCATTGCGAGGAGTACAGCGGGTCGTTCGGCGTCGTCTCGGCGATGCGGCGCCGGTAGTTCGGCTGCGCGAACTCGACGTCCGGGTCAGCCTGGAGCTGCTTGAGCAGCGCGAGCTCCTGCCCAGCCGGGACGAGGAGGCGATAGGTGTTCTCCACGGCCAGCGAGCGACCAACCTGCGCTGCGTGCCGCGCGGCGACGCCGCGAGTCGACGCCCGCGGTCTCATCTTGACCAGCAGCACGCCAGGCTCGTACTCGGCCGGAGGCGACGGTACAAGTTCGGGCGCCGCGCGCGTCTCTCGCCCGGCCGCGCCCAGGCCAATGGCGAGGGGCGCCAGCGCCAGGAGGAGCGTGGCGAGGAGCAGCCGGAGCCTGTTGTGCATCGTGGTCCCTCAAGTGGATTGCGCGCCCATCCTACCGACATCGCGCCCGAAACACAATAGCCCGACTTCACCCCTCGGCCGGACCTCTACCCCCGGCCCCACTCCCCGACTCGGGGAGGGGGGTGGCAGCTCCGCCTGTCCGACGCAGGGGGGCAGTGGCTCCCCTTCCCCGCGCCGGGCTCGGCTCGGGACTGGTGAG
>JACPQP010000027.1 GCA_016190465.1 Chloroflexota bacterium | reverse complement strand
CTAATACTAAGTAGGTCTCGGAAAGTTCACCTGCGTCCCGAGAAGGTCCAGGAAGGGCGGAGCCCGTCCTGGCGGGGTTTGGGGTGTCCCCAAAACCATCAAAAACTTCCTGATACCTACTTAGCGCGGCAAGTCGTGGAGCGCCGCCTCCTCGCGCTCGCGCATCCGGGCGCGATCGGCCTCCGTCTCGTGGTCGTACCCCAGCAGATGGAGCACACCGTGAACGGCCAGGTAGGCCAGCTCACGCTCCCGCGAGTGGCCGTACTCGCCAGCCTGCGCCTCGGCCCGGGGATAGGAGATCACCACGTCTCCCAACTGGCGTGCCTGACCCGCTGGCGTCACGAACTCTCCGGTCCCACCCTCCAGCGGAAACGAGAGGACATCGGTTGGCGCGTCGAGGCCCCGGTATTCGCGATTCAGCGCCCGGATGCCGTCGTCGTCAGTGACCGTCAGCCCGATCTCGACTAGGCCGCCCACACCTTCGGCGGTCAGCACCCGCCGGATGCTCTGTTCCAACTGCCGTGGGGACACCTGCTCAGCGAATTGGGGATCGACGTCGGTCGCCAGGCGCAAGCGCAGTGCCACCTCACGGGGCCTCGCCAACGGCGGTTGGCAGTGGCTCGGGCAGCGCCACTGGTGGCGGATACTCGATCCGGGGGTGATAGATCCCCTGGAGCACGTTCACGAACGTGCGCTTGACCCGCTCCAGGTCGCGCAGAGTCAGATCGCAGTCGTCAAGCTGGTGATCTTGCAGCCGATCCTGCACGATGCGCTCGACGATCGCGGCGATCGCCTCCGGGGAATGGTCGCCGCTCGCCCGGACAGTCGCCTCGGCCCCGTCGGCGAGCATCACGATGGCCGATTCGCGGGACTGGGGGCGCGGCCCCGAGTAGCGGAAAGGCCCCTCGTCCACCTTCTGCTCAGCGCCCCGGCACGCCTGGCGATAGAAGAACTTGACCAGACACGTCCCCTGGTGCTCGACGATGACCGACCGGATCTGCGGCGGCAGTCCGTGCTGGCGGGCGATCTCCAGGCCGTCGGTGACGTGGGCGATGATCAGACGCGCGCTCGTCAGCGGGTCGAGCTGGTCGTGGATGTTCTGGCCATCCATCTGATTCTCGATGAACATGTACGGCCGCGTCAGCTTGCCGACGTCGTGGTAGTACGAGCCGATCCGGACCAGCAGGGAATCCGCCCCGATCGCCTCGGCCGCGCGCTCCGCCAGGTTCGCCACGACGACGCTGTGGTGGTAGGTTCCGGGCGCCTCGATGAGCAACCGGCGGAAGACCGGCTGGCTGGGGTGCGCCAACTCGAGCAAGCTCATCGTCGTGCTGATGCCAAAGAGGTTGATGGCAAGCGGGTGGCCGAGGAGCGACACTGATCCGGCGGTCACTACTCCCGCCAGTACCCCATTCCCCACCGCTGCCAGGGCCAGCATCAGGAGACGTTGCGAGTCGGGCTCGCCGACGAACAACTGGAAGCCCAGGATGACGGCGGCGTTAGCGGCTGCCACGAGCAAGCTGGCCTGAAACAGCGCGCTGACGCGTTCCACGCGCTGCACGCCGACGATCCCGATGAGGCCGCCGGCCAGCGTCATCAGGGTCAGCTCGAACGGGGAGGTTGTCATCAGCCCGAGCGACACCGCCAGGAGCAGCGTCGAGCCCACGGCCACCTCGGTCCCGAGGAGCACGGCGATGACCATCGAAGTCGCGGCCGTGGGAAAGGCGTAGGCGTAAACGGTGTTCACGTCACGTCCCCAGACGAGTACCTTGGCGGCGAGCACCGTCAGGATGAGAAGCAGGGCCAGCAGCAGCAACCGGCTGGGATGGTCGACGACGGTGGGGTGCAGGCGATAGAGGTAGAACACGTAGCCGCAGGCCATACTCAGGAGGAGCAGGAAGACGCCCGCGAAATCCGTCCACCGGATAGCCGGGTTGCGGAGACCGGCCGCCTCCAGCCTCTCCAGGTCGACCGCGCGAACGACGGCCCCGTCCCGCACGATAGTCTCACCCCGCTCGATCGTCACGCGCACCGGCTCGACGCGCTCCATCGCCTCCCGCCGCGCCCGCGCCGTCGCGTCGGCATCGACCGCGTAGTTCGTCTTGACGAAGCTGCGCGTGAGCTGGCTGACCACGGCGGCCTGGCGATCGGAGAGTCCGGGATCCACGTAAGCGGGGATACTGGCGAGCGTGTCGCCCAACTGCTTCTCGGTGATGCGGTTCAGCATCAACCGGTCCAGGACCCGGAGCACGTCCCCCGAGACCGCCTGCCAGGACGTCTCGTCGAAGTCGAGCACGTGGTCGAGCACCGCCAGCGGTGTCACCAGATTCGGCAGCTTGCGCAGCCGGTCGCGCTTCACCTCCAGCGGCGCGCTGCTCAGGCGAATCTCGCCGATCTGCTGGAAGGCGTCGCTGGCGGCTCGCCGCTGCTCCTCGGCCACCTCCGGGAGCAGGCGGTACACGTCCGCCACGGCTAGCGCGGCGCGCTGACGCTCTTCCTGCGTGCGGACGTGGCTGACAAAGGTCACCTTCTGGGGCGACTTGATCGTGTAGACGCTGACGTCGCCCTCGTTCAGGTTGTACCGGGTGGGGAGGAACTGGAAGGTGAGCACCAGCGTGAGCCCAGCGACGAGCGCGGCCAGGAACGCACCGGACCGAACCAGCCGGCCCCATTGGATGGACGCCCCACCAAGAAAGGCGACGATTCTCACTGATCGCTCCGCCCGGATTATAAGAGCCGGTCAGAGAAGTGTCAAATAAATCACTCTCACAATCGCAGAGCGAGACGCGCGGTTGTCCCACCGTCCACATAGAGCACCTGGCCAGTGATGAAGTCGGCGGCATCCGACGCCAGAAAGACGGCGGTCTGCGCGACGTCGATGGGCAGCCCCACCCGGCCCCAGGGCACTAGCCGGTCGCCCTTCTCGCGGGTATAGTCGGGCATCGTCGCGAAGTAGCGGGGCACCTCGATGAGGCCGGGGCCAATCGCGTTGACGCGGATACGATGGGGGGCAAGCTCGATCGCCAGCTCGCGGGTGAAGGCAATGATCGCCCCCTTGGTGGCGGCGTAGGCCGCGTGGCCGGCATAGCCAGCAAACCCGTGGACGGACGTCAGATTGATGATCGAGCCACCTCGGCCGAAGTAGGTCTCGGAAAGTTCACCTGCGTCCCGGGAAGGTCCAGGAAGGGCGGAGCCCGTCCTGGCGGGGTTTGGGGTGTCCCCAAAACCATCAACAACTTTCTGATACCTACTGAGCATCGCCCGGGCTGCTTGCTGGGCACAGAAGTAGTAGCCGCGGATGTTGATGTTGAACACCTCGTTGTAGACCTCCTCGGTCGATTCGAGGAAGTCCACCGTCCGCGTCACGCCGGAGTTGTTGACCAGAATGTCGATGCCCCCAAGGAACGCGATGGCCTCGTCGACGACCCGCCGACACTCGGCAACCTCCGCCAGGTCACCGCGGATCGCCAGGGCCCGGGCGCCACCCTGGGCGAGCTCCTCCACCGCCTCCCGGGCTCCCCGCTCGCTGTGCATGTAGTGCAAGACCACGTCGGCCCCCTGCCGTCCCATCTCCCGCGCGATCCCCTGGCCGATCCCGGTCCCCGCGCCGGTCACCAGCACTCGCTTCCCGTCCAGCGTACCCAAGGCTTCTTCACCCTCCCAACAGTTCTCTGACCGCTGATGTCGCTAAGCGTACCGCCAGCGGGTGAATTCGTCCAGTACCCCTCTCCCCGCGGGAGAGGGGCGAGGGGTGAGGGCGTCTCCGGCCTCTGGCCCCGATTGTGCAACCAGTGGTTGGCTTCCGCCTTGCGGTCGATAGTGTATAATCAAGCTCGCGGAGTGGCTTCGGTGTACACGGATCCGGCACGTCATCGTCAGCCGACGGCACGGTCAGTGAGGGAATGTCTGACCTGTGAGTCCGCGAGCGCCGAGGCGACCATTGGCCTGGGTGAACAGATTGGACGGCTGCTCCAGCCAGGGGACATTGTGCTGTTGAAAGGGCCGCTGGGTGCGGGAAAGACGACGTTTGCTCAGGGGCTCGTCCGAGGGCTTGGCGCACTCGGCCCGGTCACCAGTCCGAGCTTCACCCTCGCCAACGAGTACCGTCCGGCGCCGGGAACCGGCCGGCCGGTGGTCTACCACCTCGACCTGTATCGCATCTCGGGCGCGGACGAGGCCTGGCAGTTCGGCCTCGAAGAGTACCTCGACGAGCGAGCCGTCTGCCTCGTCGAGTGGCCGGAGCGAGCCGCCGACGCCTTCCCGCTCGACCATCTCGACGTCATCATTCAGATCGCCAGTCTGACCGGCGATCTGGGCGATCTGGGCGATCTGAATGAGAGCGACCTCGTCCGCAACCGGATCGTGGGAGACGAGATCGTCGGAAACCGGCGACGACTGACACTCTGTGCGCACGGGGCGCGCTCGCGCGATCGGCTCGGGGCGATCCGCCAGGCGCTCGCCATGAAGTAAGTTGGGAGGGAGCCAGCGGTGCTGATGGCGATAGACACCTCCACCGAGATCGCCAGTGTCGCCCTGTTCGACGAGCGGGCGGCGGCCGTTCGGGCCGAGGTGACGTGGCACACCGAGCGGAACCACACCCGGGAGTTGCTCCCCGAGGTGCACCACCTCCTCGCTCGCGCGGGCATCGGACGCCGCGAGCTCACCGGAGTCGCCGTGGCGATCGGTCCAGGGAGCTTCAACGGCCTGCGCGTCGGCCTGACGACCGCCAAGTGTCTGGCGTTTGCGCTGGGGCTTCCGCTCGTGGGCATCGGCACCCTGGAGGCGGCCGCGGCCGCCTTCACGCTGGCCCGGCTGCCGATCCGGCCGCTGCTGGATGCCGGCCGCGGGCAGCTCTGCACCGCGCTCTACCTCCCCGGCGAGCGGGCAGGTGCGGTCGTGGAGCGCGAGGCACCACGGATCGCGGCGCTTGACGACGTGATCGACTCGATCCGCGCGCCACAGGTGATCTGCGGCGAGATCCGCGGCGCGTGGCGCGATGCGCTCGATCGCGGTCTTGGCGAGCTGGCGATCTTTCCCTCGTCGGCCATGCGGGTGCGTCGCGCGGGATACCTGGCCGATCTGGGATGGCAGCGGATCACCGCCGGCCGGATCGACGACATCGCGACCCTGCAACCCATCTACCTGCGGCGGCCCCCCGTAACCCTGGCCACCGCCGCCACACCAAACTTCCCCTCTCCTACCGCGTGGGACCATGCTCAGGCCCATGCTCAGGAACAAGGGCAGGGGTGAAGGCTGAGAACGTGCCATACACCGTACGACCGATGCGCCTGGAGGATCTCGACCAGGTGACCCGGGTGGAGCGAGAGTGCTTCACCACGCCGTGGCCGGTCCAGGCCTATCGTCGGGAGCTGCGGGACAATCGTCTCGGCCGGTACATCGTTCTCACCTGGCGGGACCCGGCGACGCCGCCACCCGAGAGCCCGGGCGCCTCAGAAGACGCGAGCGGCGCCGGCGACGGAAGTTCACTTCCTGACCCCCTCTCCGTGTCGGGGAGGGGGAGCCGGCATCCCCCTCCCCGCGTCGGAGAGGGGGAGCCGGCATCCCCCTTCCCGCGCCGGGAAGGGGGCGAGGGGGTTAGGTCCCCTGGCCCGCCATTCCG
>JACPQP010000287.1 GCA_016190465.1 Chloroflexota bacterium | reverse complement strand
TCCAGGAAGGGCCGCGGCCCTTCCTGGCGGGGTTTGGGGTGTCCCCAAAACCATCAAAAACTTTCTGATACCTACTTACAATCCTGGGGAGCCCGATTGACGGCTGGTAGCTGATGGCGGACGGCCACGTGGAACGGAGGCCTGGTCTGGGCGCGCCCCTGAGATTGGGACTCATTGCCGACACGCACGACGCCGACGATGCGGCGGCCAGCATCGGCGCGCTGGCCGGTGTCTCGGCCGACCTCTACGTCCACCTGGGCGATGTCGGCACGGCGCCGATCGTGGTCGACCTGGTCCGCACGTTCAAGACGGATCCGCGCTGGGAGGAGCACCTCGAACCCGCCGAGCGAGAGCGCTATCGGGCGATGGTCTCCCAGGGAACCCGGCCGGTCCTGGCCTACATCGACGTCCGGATCGGCCAGGACCCCGCGCTCCGCCAGCTCCGCTACACCCAGACGGTCGAGAGCTACACGGCGGCCGCGCGCTGCCTCGCCAGGCTGGGCCAGGTAACGGTCGTGGTTGGGAACGTCGATCGGGCCTGGCTGCGCGATGCCGAGATCCGGCGGGTGCTCCAGCGCCCCGAGATCCGGCTGGTGGAGTGGCCCGAGGTGATGCCTGTTGGGGACCGCGCGTTACTCCTCTGGCCGTCCCTGCGGGCCCACGAGGCGAATTGCCAGCAGCTGGAGGCAGAGCTGCCCGCGCTTCGGACCGCCCTGGCTCCGGCACGACAGGTGATCGTCTGCGCGCACGAGCAGACCTTTCGCGGCCCATCGCCGGCCCGCTATCAGGCCAATCTTCGGCGGCGTGGGCTCATCCCGCGCACGGTGCCAGCGTTCGCCCCCAATCCGACCCGCCATCTGCTCGTGCGTCTGTTACGGACGCTGGCGGATGATCTCCCCGTGGCCATCGCCTCGGGCCACATCCACGATGCCCCCGAGGTCGTGGCGATCGGCACCGGCTATCTGCGTCGGTTGCCAAGCGGTGGGCTCGGCTACCGGCTGTTCGGTGGTGGCCAGTATCGCCGGCTCGTGGAGCTGTTTCCCGTGCCATCCGATCGGCCGGCCGTGCTGCATTGCGACGAGGCCGACGAGCGAGGGTTCCGGTTCGAGCTGCGGGAGGTGAGCGGGTGACCGTTCCTGATCGCCCGGCGCGGTACCCCTGGCTGGCAGTACCGGTGATCCTGTTGTTTTTTGGCATCGGCTACGCGTCGCCGGACCTGTTCTCCGTCTCGCCGCCCCCACCCCCGACCCCTCTCCCACGGGGAGCGGGGGGAGGATTGAGGGCGGCCGAACCGAGCCGGCCGTCCATCGGCGGGCCGCCGCCGACCAACACGGTCGCGCGGGCGGTTACTCCGACCCCGCGCGTATCCACCCCTCAGCCGACGCCACCGGCCGATAGGCTCGTGGCCGCTCTTCCAGCGCCATCGCCGACTCCCCGCGCTACGCCGCCGGTGGCTGCACCTCCGACGTCGCCCTCACCCCTCACCCCTTTCCCAGTGGGAGAGGGGCCGGGGGTGAGGGCGACGACCCCGACCGGCGTCCTAACCACGGTGCGGACGCAGACATCCACCTACAGGGTACGCGAGGGCGACTCCCTCTCCACCATCGCCGAGCGGTTCGGCACCACCGTCCAGGCGATCGTCGACGCGAATCGGCTCGGTCAGGCCGACTCGCTTGACGTGGGGCAGGAACTGCGCATTCCGGGTCGCGGTCGCCTGACCTACGTGGTGCGCGCGGGCGACACGCTCGGAGACATCGCCGAGCGCTTCGGCCTGACGGTTGCCGACCTGAAGCGGGCCAATGGCCTCGTCGACGAGGACACCCTCGAGATCGGCCAGGAGATCGGCATCCCGGCACGGTAGCAAACCGAGCCAGACGTGACCCCACCATCTTGACACCCGTCCGCCTGCTGCTATCATGCGGCCAATCGTTCATTTGTGCGGCAGATGGTCGATTCGCACCCTGAAATCTGCGATCCGAGATCGGCAATCACAGGGGTGGTGGAGGTGGCGGGGTGACAGTGTTTGGGGTGTCGGGGGTCGGGTGTCGGGGGTCAGGTGTCAGGTGTCGGGGATCGGGTGTCAGGGGGTGGCGGTCGGCTATTGGACCACTCATCCGGGTAATGGCACTCCTGGTGCTGGCCGGGCTCCTCTTTCTTGCACCCCAGGCGCAGGCCGTGGGTTACGAGGAGGCCGAAGCCGCGTCCCACGACTACGAAGTGCGGCCAGGCGACACCCTCGAAGGCATCGCCAGCCGATTCGGCCTCAGCAAGAACGCCATCGCCGAGCTGAATGGGCTCAGCAATCCGAACCTCATCCGCATTGGTCAGCGCCTCCGGCTGCCCACGGGCGAGGGGTTGGAGATCGACGCACCCCGGCCACGTGCCGAGCGCGTTCAGGCTCCCTACCGTTCCCAGTTCGACGGTAGCCGCGAGGAGGGGGCGAACTGCGGTCCCGCGACGCTCAGCATGTTCATGGGCGCGTTCGGCGAGCACTGGTCGATCGGCGGGATCCGGCGTAGCGTGAACCAGGCTATGGGCATCTGGGACCCGGATGGGGGCTCCACCTGGGCATCCCTGGCCTATGCCGCCCGCGGTCGCGGCTTCACGGTGCAGGGCCTGTACGCGGCGAAGGGCGTATTTCGGAAGTGGTCCTTTAACGACCTGATGGCCGAGGTCCAGGCTGGACGGCCGGTGATGCTCCTCGTTCGGTTCTGGAGCCTTCCCGGTCACGGCGAATCGGCATGGTGGGGGGATCACTACATCCTCTTCCTCGGTCTGAACGCGGATGGCGACGTCCTCTATCACGATTCCGCGTTCAAGGACGAGCGTGGCGCCTACCTGGCGATGACCCGCGATCGGCTGATGCGGGCGTGGTCGCGCGTGGCGAGTGGCATCCAGTACTCGGCCATGGCTCTGCGCTGGTAGCCCCCGGGTGTGGTATCATCGTACGGGAGGCGGGATGACTCTCTCGTTTGAACGTGGACAGGCGGCCGAGCCAAAGGGCCACGCGATCCTCTACTTCCGGGATCGCGCGAACCCGGAGCGACTGGCGGCAACGTACCTGGTGAGCTTGCCGATCGAGATGCAGTTGGCCCGGTACATCCCCCCGATGTTCGCTGCGCGGATGCCCGCGCCGGAGATGCAGGGTCTCACTGTCGTTCCCTTGCCGCCCATCCCGGAGACTGTGCCAGGTCACGCCCACCTGGCGCGGCTCGCCGCCGCCCGCGACGACGACCTTCTGGATGGTGGGGTCGCCGACCTTGGCGCTCCGGAGCAATTGCTCGTAGCGACGGCCGATGTGGCCCAGCGCTACCACCAGCTCTACACCACGTACCTCGAGCGCTATGCGCCCGCCGACGAGGCACCCACCGAGACCGAACCGGAGTTGGACGTCCAGGAAGTGCTCCTCAGCCTGATGGGCGAACAAGACCGCGTGGCGGAAGTGGCCAAGCTCGTCGGCCGTCTGCGCTACGCCGTCGAGGGACACGACCAGCGCCAGATCGCCGAGACCGTGGGCGAGCTCCGGCGGCTCGGGAAGTATCTCTCCGAGAAGTACCGTCTCGGCGCGCTGATCGCGGCGGCCACCCAGCCGGGGCCGACCGGCCAGCGATTGGCCGAGCTCCACGTCGAGCGCTGCTATCGCCTTCGCAACGAGGACTACGACGCGCTCCAGCGCATCGAAGCCGAGATCCGCGCCCTCGGGGGCGCCTAAGTACTACAACCGCACTTCTGCGCCAGTCATTCCGAGCCGCAGCGTAACTACTTTTGTGGTGATACCTCGTAACCCCGGATTCCCGCCAGATTCCCGTGAGGAGGAACTGATGTCCGACCGAGGTGAGATGCCTGCGTCCGGTCCGCTCGACGCGCTGGGACCGGAGGACGCGCGGGCGCTGCGCGAGGGCGCCCGCAACGCCGTCCGCGTCTGCATGGGCACTCAGCCGTCCGACCACGTCTTCGTCCTCACGGATGAGGCGACTTTGCCGATCGGTGAGGCGCTGGCCAGTGAGGTGCGGGCGGTGGGAGCCTCCGTCGTCGTCCGAAAGCTCGAGGAGTACGGGGAACGTCCGATCACGGCGTTCCCGGAGCGCCTGCGAGCGGACCTGGTCGCTGCCCGGCCGACAGTGACGCTCTACGCGGCGGCCGCCCGCCCCGGGGAGATCGCGTTTCGGATCGAGCTCCTGCCCTTCCTGGTCCGGCAGCTCCGCGTCCGCCACGGCCACATGCCCGGAGTGCAGCCACAGCTGGTCATCGATGGGCTGCGGGCTGACTATCACCGTGTCGCCGCGGTGACGCAGCGGGTGACCGAGCGGGTCCGGCCAGCCCGTGAAATCCTGGTCACCTCTCCGGCCGGCACGGACCTCGTCGCTCGGTTCTCGCCAGACCTCCGCTGGAATCCGTGTCCCGGCCTCTATCACCAGCCCGGCACGTGGGGCAACCTCCCCGAGGGGGAGACATTTACCTCACCCGCCCGCGTCGACGGCACGCTGGCCGCCAGCGTCCTGGGCGACCACTTCTCCGAGCGTTACGGCGTCCTGGCCGCGCCGGTCATCTTCACGATCGTCGATTCGCGCGTGGTGGAAGCGCGCTGCGCCCGCCAGGAGATCGCCGACGACGTCTACGGCTACCTGCTGAGCGCCGAGAACGGCAACCGCGTGGGGGAGTTCGCCATCGGCACGAACGTGGGGTTGACCGGGTTGGTCGGCAATCTCCTCCAGGACGAGAAGCTACCGGGCGTCCACATCGCGTTCGGGAACCCGTACCCCGATGAGACGGGTGCGGACTGGCGGTCGCGCGTCCACGTCGACGTGATCCCGGTGGCGTGCACGATCGTCGTGGACGGCGAGACCATCATGCGGACCGGCGTGTTCGAGCCAGCCTACCGGGCGACCTGACCCTCTAGCCCGGACCTCACCCCCTAGCCCCCTCTCCGACACGGAGAGGGGGGACGACGCGGGAAGGGGGAGCCACCCCCCTCCCCGTGTCGGGGAGGGGGGAAGGGGGGAGAGGTCGGACCCCTGCCTGGTCCTCCATCAGGCAATCTCGCCGGGCCGAACCTGGCCCTCGGCAACCATCCGGGCCGCCTCTCGCCGGTTGCGGACGATGTCGCGAGGCGTGAATCCGTGGCGAATGGCCCAGCGCGTGCGCTCGTCCCAGTATCCCCACTCCTCCACGTCGGCCACGTAGGAGAAGCGATCGAGCAGAGTGCCTCGGCACACGGGTTCATCGCCCGTGGCACCGTCAGGAACCTGCGAGAGCGACGCCTCGAAGCGTCCGAGGAGTTCATCCCAGAGCCAGGGGGGCACGCAGGCGCGCTCGGTTCTGGCCCCGGTTCTGGCCCTGGTTCTGGCCTCTGTGGGATAGATGAAGGCAAAGAGGAGCAGGTAGTGGAGCAAGAGCTCCCAGTCGGGGCCGAAGCGCCAGAGCAGGTGGCGCCAATCGAGATCCGCGCCGGTCGCCAGGATGACGTGGGCGATGTCGGCGCCATCGAACCGTTCGCGGTGCGCGACGTAGGCTTTGGTCCAGATGAGGTCCTCCGGCGAGATCACCCGAACGGGCATCCCGTAGGCGCTCGCCAGTTTGCCGCGCTCCAGCCAGGTTCGGTCGATCAAGGCGCGCCAGTCGCCGAAGCCGAAGATCAGGTCGACAACCCACTCCCGCCAGGTGGCCTTGGCGAGCCAGTGCGCATCGAGAACCATCGTCCGAAAGCCGGCGGTCGCCAGCGCGTCGAGGGCGACCGGAACGTCGGTTGGCTGGAGAAAGAGGTCGAGATCTTTGGTGTGGCGCCAGATCCCCGTGTAGTGCCCAAGGGCGAAAGCGCCCGCGACGAGATAGGGCACCCCGTCCCGGTTCAACAGGCGTACCGCCGTGGAGTGGGCCTCTTCCTCGCTCAGCTCGACCCGCCCCGCGACGGGGCGACGGGGCGATGGATGACGGGTGCCGGGTTTCGCAGCCCCGGACCCCTGACCCCCGATCCCGGACCCCTGACCCCCGTCGCCCCGTCGCCGCGTCTCTGCCATCGTGGTGCTCACCCTCGCCGTGAGCGGTAGATCACTGCGCCGTTGCAGCCGAGCGCATAGGCGAGGTGGACTACTGCGTCGACGTCGCGGCCGGTGGCCGTCCTGGGCAGGCGGATGATCTTGGCCACGCCGTTATCGCAGTACCGCTGGAAAGTCGCCTGCGCGCGGACGTGCCACGCTGGGGCCACGTCCTGCGCGGTCACCAGCAGCCGCCGCACGTCGTCCGGCATCTCACCCACCCCCTGAACGCTCCCCCGGGCGGCGATCTCCTCCAGGAGCTCGTCGGCGGCGAACCCGCAGCTTGCGGCGGTCCGCCGGACCGCCGGCGGCACTGGATCGGCGAGCGGGACACCGGCGAGCTCGGCCATCGGTGTCGCCAGCGCGTCGTCGCCCAGTGGCGTGAGGGGCTCGATCCCCGGGGAACAACCAGCGATGAGCGCGAGGGCATCCATCGCCGCGATCGCGGTCAGCGTGGCATTTCGCACGGGCTCGCCTCCGGCGCGATCGAGCGAGCTGCCGCGGAAGTTCGGGAAGGGCCCGCGCTCGCGCGCCAGCTCGGCCGACGCGGCGCGGGCCTCATCCCGGATGAGCCGCATCACCTCCTCGCCCGTTCGTAGGGCCGCGTCGCTGTCGTACGGCATGCCGAGCTCGACCAGCAGGTCGGCGAAGCCCATCACCCCAAGGCCCAGCTTGCGATTTCCCCGGCACATCTGCTCGATCTCCGGGAGCGCATAGGAGGTGACGTCGAACACGTCGTCGAGGAAACGAATCGCCAGCCGAACGTGCTCGCGCAATGCCGCGTGTTCGATGGTCGCGACGCCATTCGTTCGCCTGACGAAGCTAGCCAGGTTGAGGCAACCGAGGCTGCCGCCCTCAAAGGGGAGCAATGACATTGCCAGATCGGGGCTCAGCGCCTCGAGCGGGCCAAGCTGGGGGGTTGGATTGGCCGCGTTGATCCGATCGAGGAAGAACAGCCTGGGCGTCCCGTGGTCCCGGATCGCCCGGAGAACCATCTCCCACAGATCACGAGCCGGCCACAGGTCGACGGTCTCGCGGGTCCGGGGGTCGAGCAGGGCGAAGTCGTCATCCCGCTCGATCGCCCGGATGAAGTGGTTGGTGAGCCCTACGGCGACGCGAAGATGGGTCAGGCGATGAGAGTCGCCTGCCGCGCTGGCGAGCTCACGGACATCCGGGTGGTCGATGCGCAGGATCCCCTGCACCACGCCGGCCCGCCGATTGCCCTGGTGAATGACCTCCGATGCGGTGCTGTAGACCTCCATAAACGATACCGAGCCGGAGGCCTCCCCGCCACTGCCCTCGACGCGGGAACCTCGCTGGCGCAGACGGGAGAAGTCGACGCCGGGGTTCCCACTGCTCTCCTGGACGATCGCGGTCTGCTTCAGCGTGTCAAAGATGCTCTCGATGGTGTCGCCCATCGGCAGCACGAAGCAGGGCAGCAACTGGTTGAGCGAAGTCCCGGCGTACGACAGCGTCGGGGGGCTCGGGAGGAAACGGAGGCCTGCCAGCGCGTGGTAGAACCGGTCCGCCCAATCGTCGACGGCGGGACTGCCGCCGTTCCTTACCCGATACGGTCGCTCGGCTTGAGCGACTGCGGCGGCGACCCGGCGGAACAGCGCATCCATCGTCTCGACCACGTGGCCGCGGGCGTCACGAAGCAAGAAGCGCGCTTCGAGCACGCGCTGGGCGTCGGGCGAGAGCGCGGCGAGCGCTGGCGCGCGGGCCATGGTGTCTCCTTTGGACCCTTCGTGGGTCCGAACCCGAGTGAGATACGAGGTGGTGGCACAAGGCGTGCCACGCTCCTGCCCGCGACGGGGGCGCCAGGATCTCGCTGGCGGGTCAGGGAGTTTTGCTTCGTTATCGCTCTCTCCCCTAACTATTGACAAAGCGGTCCTCCATCTTTCGTCCGACTCCTCGAACGAACTGCTGTACGCCGAGAAAAACTCCACCGACCCGGCCGGCATGTTGCAGAGATTTCGCAAAGCGCGCGGCTCCGCCGCGAATCGCAGCATCGTGGACAATGGGGACAGCATCGGCAGCCTGGTCTTTCAGGGCTATGATGGCGCCTCTTTCCTCAATGTTGCACAGATCATCGCCAAGGTTGATGGTGCCCCAGGGTCAAACGTTATGCCTGGTCGGATCGGATTCCTGACGACGCCGCCGGATTCTGCCACACTCACCGAGCGAATGCGAATAACCAGCAGCGGCAACGTCGGCATCGGCACGACCAATCCGCAGAGACTTCTTCATGTGTCGGGCGTGAACACGGACATCTTCATCGATCGATCGGCCATCACGAACGATGCGCGGGTTATCTTCCCCGTGGCGGGCAACCCGGTCGCCGCGGGCGCGTGGGGAGCCGGGGTGTACGCCGACGGGGCCAACTCGAAATTCGTCATCGCGAGCAGCAGCAATTTCGTCGCGCCGCTGACGATCAGTCAGAACGGCAATGTGGGCATCGGGATGGAGAGCCCCGAAACGCTGTTGCACGTTGGCAGCAGTGGTGCGCTCAAGATTGGCACCCGACTGGTTGCCGACAGCGCCGGATGCTCCCACGCGTAGGCGGACAAGCCCGTTGGAGCTCGCCCGATCGACGTGCAGGGTGAGCGCTCGGCGCGTGTGGAGAAAGCCGTCACCCGCTGCTCCCCGGACCTCACCCCCTCCCCCCTCTCACACAAGGGTAGGTATCGCGGGGGGGGGTGCCCAGCGACTGAAG
>JACPQP010000291.1 GCA_016190465.1 Chloroflexota bacterium | reverse complement strand
GAGGTGAGGGCGGCCCCTGCCGATTCAATCAGGAGGACCGATGAGCAGTGGGATTGTGGCCAGCCCCGCGAGAGCCGGTGTCGCCGAGGGGCTCCCGCTACCGGGCGTGGAGGAGTCGCTGCCCCTCCAGCTTCCGCCCGAGATCGACGGTTTGCGCGAGAAAGCCCTGGCGCTCCACCAGCGGAAAGCCGGCGGCCGCCTGTCCATCCCCGAGGTGATCCTCAGCGACGCCCGCGCCTGGCGAGCCCACGGCCCGGACGAGGACTGGCTGATCTGGCGGGCAAGGAGGTGCGCCGAGCGGCTGAGGAGCATGCCTCTCGAGCTCGAGCCGGGAGAGCGCGTCGTCGGCAAGCCCCGCTTCCGCGACCCCTCTCCATGCCAACTGGAAGAGGAGCAGGCCCAACTGGAGGAGGTCCAGCGGGTGCTTGCGGGTGTGCCACCGTTTCCCGGCGGTGACCCCGGCCACTTCCACCCGGACTACGAAAAGCTGTTCCGCGTCGGGCTGGGCGGGATCCGCGTGGAGATCGAGACCAGACGGCGGGAGGCATCCTCCGACCCGGCCCGGCGAACCTTCTACGACGCGTGCCAGATCGCCGTGGAGGGCCTCATCGCCTACGTTCTGCGGGTGGGCGAGGCCTGCGCGGAGATGGCGGTGCGGGACGAGCCGGGCCGGGCCCGGTGGCTGGAGCTGGCAGCCATCTGTCGGCGCGTGGCCACGGAGCCGCCCGCCACCTTCCACGAGGCCATCCAGCTCATGTTCATGGCGCTGATCGCCCTCTGGTTCGGCGAGGACCACGGGCTGACCTCCCCGGGGCGGATGGATCAGACGCTTCGCACCTTCTACGAAGCCGATCTCGCCGCCGGACGCCTCAGCCGGCGCGAGGCGATCGAGATCATCTCCTGCCTCTACATCCAACTGAACCGGATCCTCCTGCCGGGCTCCGCCATCTCCGTCCTGGTGGGCGGGCGCGACGGCCAGGGCCGAGACGTGACGAACGAGCTGACCTACCTCTGCCTGGCCGCGCGACTGGCGACGAAGCTGGTCTATCCTACCGTCGGCCTCGTCTGGCACGAGGGCATCCCCTCGGAGCTGATGGACTTCGCGGTCCAGATGCTGGGTTACGGCCGGGGCGACCCCGCCTTCTTCAACGACGAGGTGATCTCGGCCGGGCTGCGGGACCACGGCGTGAGCTCGGCGGACTCGCACAACTACGTGAACTCGACCTGCGTGGAGATCAAGGTGGTCGGTCGGTCGCACGTATGGGTGACGGCACCCTATTACAACCTCCCGCTGGGCTTGCTCGAGGTGATGGAGGACGTCGCCAGAGGCGCGGCCCCCGAGCCGGCCACCTTCGCGGAGCTGGACGCCCGGGTCCGCGACAACCTCCGCAGCCGGATCCGCGAAGCGGCACAGCGACTGGACCGGGTGTGGTGGGACCGGGCCGAGCGGGGTTGCTTCCCCCTGGCAAGCTGCCTCATCCTGGACTGCCTGGCGCGGGGGCTGGACTTCGACCGGGGCGGCGCCCGCTACAACTGGGTCGAGAACTCCTTCGTGGGGCTGGCCAACCTGGTGGATAGCCTGGTGGCCATCCGCCACCTGGTCTACGAGAAGCGAGCTCTTTCGCTGGCCCGGTTCTGCGAGGTCCTGCGGAGCGACTTCGCAGGGCAGGAGGTCCTGCGCCAACGCATCCTGAACACGCTGCCGAAGTACGGCAACGACCAGGACGAGCCCGACGACCTGGCCCGGGCGTGGGCCGAGTTCCTGATCGAGGCGACCGAGACGAACACGGTGGGACCCCATCGGTACGTCCCCGGCTTCTTCTGCTGGGTGATGCACGAGCGGCTGGGCGCGCAGACCGGAGCGACACCCGACGGACGACGGGCGTGCTGGCCCCTGGCCGATGGCGCCGGCGGGGCCCAGGGCCGGGAGAAGGCCGGGCCGACGGCGTCGGTGCTCTCGACCACGAAGTGGTCCCATCGCCCGGTACTGGGGGGCCTGGTCCAGAACCTCAAGTTCTCGGGGAACCTGCTAAGGACCGAGCAGGATCGCCACGCCCTGCGGAGCATCGTCGAGACCTACCTGCGGCGCGGCGGCTTCGAGATCCAGGTCAACGTGGTCAGCCGGGAGACGCTCCTGCTGGCCAGAGCGCATCCCGAGCAGTACCAGGACCTCCTGGTGCGCGTCGCGGGGTACTCCGACTACTTCGTGAAGCTCGGCGACCGGATGCAGGAGGAGATCATCGCCCGCACGGAGCACGCGCTGTAGTGCGCCGGCGAGTGCGCATCCTTCGCATCCTTGCGGCGGTTGACAGCGGCTCGCGGACACTGTACGGTGTCCCTGAATCCTCCATACCAAGCACGCAAGTGTGGCTGTGGGACTGAAATGAGTTCTGCAGGTGCCAGCGGAAACGCTTCTCGCTATAACAAGCACGCAAGTGTGGCTGTGGGACTGAAATCCGCTGCTGAGGGGCCCCACGTTGTTGTCGAGCATACTGCCAACCTGGCGCCACGTCCGACCGGGCACGGGGACGATCCCGGCGCCGACGCACCCGCGTTGGGTGCTGTCTCGCCTGGCCCTCGGCGTGGCCCTGAGCATCGCATTCATACTCGCGGCAACCGCGTCGGGCGGTCGCGGCGAGGCCAGTGTCGGGAGACCGGTGGGAGGCGCACCCGCGTCGGTCGCGACGAAGCTCACCGCGGTGTACTTCGCCACGCTGCCCCCCGACTCCGCGCTGCCGGATGCGAAGACGTGTGCCCGCCGGGTGCGGCGCTCCCTCCGGGAGCCGCGGCCGGACAACACCGCGGCCAACCGGCGGACCGGCGTGGCAGGCGTCCGGATCTCCGGCGCGAGCGACGAGGCGAACGCGCGGCTTGCCTCGCGGATCGACGGCAACTTCGTCGGAACGACCGACGAGATCCTCCAGTGGGGCGCGTGCAAGTGGGGGTTCGACGAGAACATCGTTCGCGCAACCGCCGTGGTGGAGAGCTGGTGGCGCCAGGCGACGCGGGGGAATTGGAGTGGCACCACCCACGAGAGCTTCGGACTGCTCCAGGTTCGTGCCCCCGTCCACGTCGGCACGTACCCGTGGTCGGAGCGGAGCACCGCCTTCAACGTGGACTACGCGCTGGCGTGGCGGCGAAGCTGCTTCGAGGGCCACTTCGCCGCCTGGGTCCCGGCCTCTGCCCGCGGTGACGAATGGGGCTGCCTGGGCCTCTGGGCGTCAGGGAGATGGTACGACGGCTACGCCCAGAGCTCCATCTCGGACGTACGGCAACACCTCCGCGAGCGGACCTGGCTGCGGCCCGGCTTTTGAGGACGATCTGGTATGGTCCCAGATCTCTCCCTCCATCAGAGCGATTCCCACTCGTCCCGACTGATCCCGGCCTCGCTCAAGATACGGACGAGGAGATCCCGGCTGATCTCGCCCTGGTGGGGATTGGGGATGCGCAGCTTCAAGCTTCCCCTGACCATGATCTGGTGGCGGGTCCCGGCGAGTGGCCCAGCGAAGCCAAGCCGCCGGAGGTAGTGCAGTAGTTCACGTCGGCTGATCGGGCCGAATGCCGGCACTACGCGACGTCCCTCGCATTCAGGTCGATGCCGTCGACGACTGGCAGCGAGTGACCCAACCGGAGCCCGACGAGGATCCAGTCCTCCAGCACCTCTTGCACCTCGCGGCGACACTCCTCCCGTGTTGGTGAATTCGCCCAGACACCCTGCAAACCAGCGATGTGGCCATACCACGAGCCGTCGGACAACCGCTCGTACTCGGCGTGGCTCATCGCCGCCCGGATATAGTCGGTCAGCATCTTCTCCTCCCGCAACAGAAGGATAGCGCGCCGGGAATGGCCTGGCAAGGTCTGTCTCTCGAGTTCGAGGTCGTGAGCCGTCACGGCGTGGTGCCTGGCCGCGCGAAGGAGGTCGGCAACCTGCGCGGCCACGTCATTGTCAAGGTAGAGGTCGGCCACGAGCGGCTACGCCGCGTTGGCGGCGATGCGGGCGTCGATGAGGTTCTTGTGCCGGCGGTAGTACGCCAGCGCCGCGAGGACCGTCTCTCGTGGCAACCGGTAGTCGTCCGCCAGTCGGTCCGCGCTACCGTCCACCGCGTCGAGGTGTGCCACCAGCGCCCAGACGGGCACGCAGTAGTCGATGAGGCGCGCCTCGGCCGCACCGGGGCGATGTGGATTTGGCTCGATGTACCGCTCGATCAGTTGCTCGTCACCCATCGCGGCATCATCCTTCCGGGTTTGGTCGGTTACCACGGGAACTCCCCCAATCCCGATCTCCGTGCTCTGCTGCCTGGAGCTTACACGCGACCGCTACGTCTAGTCAAGACGACGCACACCTCCGACCGCAGTAGCTCCATCGGGGCAAGCCTCCGCCCGTCGGCCTCGGGCTCACCGGGGCGGCAGCGGGTGCGGCCGCACCAGGATGCCGCCCTGCTCGTGGGACTCGATGACGGCCCAGGTATACTCCAGCGCGGCGAGGGCATCCCGGCCCGAGGCCCGCAGTTGGTCCTTCGGCACGTGGTTCGTGATGTCCTCGAGGAAGGCGTGAATCCGCCGCGGGAAGGTCTGGTTGAAGTCCGCGATGCCGGAGCTGGTCACCACCGGCCCGCCGGGCGTCCCTGGCTCGTTGTTCTCGCGGCCGCTCGCGCCGCCGGACCGGGGGGCCTGCCAGTAGGTCAGCTTCTCGATGCAGTTCTCGATACAGAACGTGCCCCGGGTTCCGGCCACCTCGACGCTCCACCAGCCGCCCAGACCGTACGAGGCATCGCCGCGCTGGCTGAGCAGGTAGCCGACGCAGTCGTTGGCGAACCGCACGTGGATACTGGCGGTGGACAGCATCACGTCGCCCGCGCCGCGGCGAAAGCCCGGCCGGTTCAGGAAGGCCTGGACGTGGGTGATGTCGCCGCAGAGGTAGCGCATCACGCTGAAGGGGTGGGAGAGGAACGCTTTCAGATGGAAGTAGGGGAAACCCTTCTGGACCGGGGAGGTCGCCGGGCGGTAGGTGTCCACCTCGCCGCCGTGGAACCCGATCTTGGCCAGGCAGTAGACCAGCTCGCCGACCTCGCCGCTTTCCAGGTGCTGCTTCGCCCGCTCGGCGGGGGGCGTGAAGTAGTGGTTCAGGTTGCAGCCGAGGTAGATATCCTTCTCCGTGGCCTTCGCCACCATCTCCCGGGCCTGTTGGACGTCGCTGGAGAGCGGCTTCTCGACCAGCACGTGCCGGCCGGCCTCCATCGCCTCCATCGCCGGCACGTAGTGCCAGCTCCCGTTCTCGTAGCCGCCGGTCGCCACGTCCACGATATCCAGGTCCGGCTCGCCCTCGAGCATATCCGTCAGGCGATAGTAGGCCCTCACGCCGTACTTCGCCGCCGCGCTGTCCGCTCGCTCCTTGACGAGGTCGCAGACCGCGCCGAGCTCGGCCAGCGGGTCATTGACATACGCCTGCACGTGACGCTCCCCGATGCCGCGCACGCCCACGATGCCAACTTTCAACGCCATCTTGCTTTTCCTCTACCCCATCCCGAAGATCTCTTTGAGCAGCCCGACGTAATAGGAGAAGGCCTCGAACGAGACGTCCGGCGGCACCGAGTGGTCGATGGCCGGGATGTAGCCGCCCTCCTCGACCAGCTTCGGCACCTTGCGCATCACCTCGTCCCGGATGGCCTGCTTGTCCCGGGTCAGCACCTTCTTGTCGAGGCCGCCGGACATCAGCAGGTCCCGACCGTACGTCTGGCGGAGCTGGACCACGTCCATCCCCGACTGGACCTCCATCGGATAGACGCCGTTGACTCCGGCCTCCAGCCAGAGGGGGATGAGCGAGTTCACGTCGCCGTCGGAGTCGACCCAGACCTCCTGGGCACCGTGCGACCGCAGGCAGTCGGCGATCACCCGGTAGCGCGGGACCATCAACCGGCGGAAGGTGGCCGGCGAGATGAGCGGGCCGTTCCGACAGGCCATGTCCTCCCAGAAGACGAAGCGATCGACGGTGGTGTCGGCCAGCACCCGCTTGATGACCCCCAGCACCAGGTGGAGCTTGGCGTCCATCATCTCCTCGATCAGCCGGGGGTCGTCGTAGTAGGTGTAGGAGAGGGCCTCGATCCCCATCATCCCACGCAGCGGGCCGTAGAAGCCACCCACCCGGTCGCCCATCAACTGGAGGGGCACGGTCCGGTAGCGCCACCGCTCGCAGAGGGTCGACCAGCCCGGCGGCAGGCGCTCGAGGCTGGTTGGGTCCATCCGGGGCTTCAGCCGCTCGAAGTCCTCCCGGTTCTTGACCGGGAACTCCAGGAAGTGCGGCATCGACAGCTCCCAGTTGTCGCGCCGGTCCTGGAGGATGACGCCCTCGTCGTTCTGGTAGGTGACCGCGAAATCGTCCTGGCTCAGGATGGTCTTTGGGAAGGGCGGGACGAACCGGAAGTCCACCGGCGCCAGCTCGAACCGGTCGTAGCCGAAGTAGTCGGCCACGGACATGACCAGGGGCAGCCCCTCCTGGCGCCAGCGGGCCAGCGTCGCCGCCCAGCCGTGGCCGGCGTGCAACGGGGGCCGGTCCACCGGCTGGAAGCGCATCGTGGCGCGGTATCGCTCGCGGTCGTTCATCGGTACCTCAATTGCACTTCCAGGCACACTCCCAGGCACACTCTCAGGGAGGTACGGAGCTTCCCCCTATCCCTGCCCTTTCCCCCACCCGGGGGGGAAAGGGGGTCGCGGCCGGGGCGTCAGCAGCGCGCCTCAGCGGGCGCCGCAGGCCTGGAGGCACGCCTGCATGTGGCCGCGCGCCTCGGCGGCGATGATGCTACACTCCACCAGGCTCAGGTCCTTGGCGCCGATGACCTCCAGGTCGACGGGACCGGTGTACCCGTGCTCGTGCAAGACCCGGATGTAGCCCACCAGGTCGATATCGCCGCGGCCGTTGGCCTGGTCGCGCGGGTGGCCGGGGCCCCGCTGGCGGCCCTTGCAGTCACGGATGTGCACGTGCTTCACCCGCGAGATGACCGCGGCGATGGCCTCCACCGGGTTCTCGCCGGCGCGGTAGATGTGCGACGGGTCCATATCGATGCCGAAGGCGGGCGAGGTGACGGCCTGCATCAACCGCAGGGTGGTGGGTGTGTCGTAGATGGCCGCGCCGACGTGGGCCTTGGCGCACAGGGTCACGCCGTACCGCTCGGCCAGGTTGGCTAGCCTGCCGAGCGACTCGATGGATTGTTGGAAGCTGGCTTCGTCACCCGTCTTGCCCCCGGGCCCGCAGTTGACGATCGGGATGCCGATGTCGACGGCCGCCTGGAACGCCCGCTCCATCCTGACCGGGTCCTGGGAGGGCTGCTCCATGGCCAGGAGCGCGAGGCCGAACTCCGCGGCCAGCCGTCGGATGTCGGGGGCGATCCCATGCCAGCGATCGAGCACCAGGTGCTCGCTCATCGAGTCGATGGCCGAGATCTCGATGCCATCGTAGCCGGCCATGGCAATGTGCTCGAAGGCGGTCCGCATATCGAAGCGGCCGAACAAGACCGAATTGGCGCCCAGTTTCATCGCTGTTCCTCCCGATAGGATGGCTGTGTGGTCCAGGCAACGCAAGGATAGCGGATGGAAGAGGTCCTGGCAAGAGTGCGTGATCCGCTTCGACGCCCAGATGTGGATTCGGCCTCCCGCCCCCCGTGGCACCCGGTCGCCCGCTCACGGGCACGCCCGCCGAGGTGCTGGAGCTGCGGCCGGGCCAGCAGCAGTGGTGCCCGCAGGCGTGGTATGGCCGGGAGGAGCAGGTGCCCATCGGCTTGCTGGCCGTGTGGGATGGCGGCCAGCAAGAGTCGTGGTACTTGGCGACCAGTCTGTCGCTTCCCAACACCACGGCTGTGCGGTATCGGTGGCGGATGCGACTGGGTGGATCGAGTCCGGCTAACACAAAGTGGGGCACCGCAAGGGTCTCGCCCTGTTGTCGCCACCAACCGGGCGCGCTATGCTCTTCGGTAGGAGGTGGCAAATGGCAGCAGGCGCGGAGGGGCCCCGGCGCACCCGCCGCTCGATCGACGTGGAGCTGGAACTGCGGCGCCGGATCAAGGTTGCCGCGGCCCCCAAGGACCTGACGGTCCGGGAGTACCTCGAGGCGATCCGGCCCCGGGCGATCGAGGCGGACGAGCAGGCCGTCGGCCAGGAGCGTACGGCCTGGTCTCGCCTCTCGGCCGGCGCGTTCGCCCGAGACTGGGACTCCGAAGAGGACGCTGCCTCTGACCAGCCTGCGTCGGGGTGACATCGTCCTCGTCCCCTTCGACTTCACCGACCGCTCGGGCAGCAAGTGGCGCCCGGCGGTGCGTTTTTCACCCTGGCCCTTCACATGACGTTGCGGCGGCGCTGGCGCTGTGCTACAACCTGTGGTAACTGGTAGTCACCAGAATTGCTCAGGGAGCAAGCCTAGCAGCATGAAACGTGCATCGATGGCTCACCGGTTCGTCTGCCTTGCCGAGCGCAAGTTCTTCGGGTTCGAGACCGAGGACTTCATCGCCCTCAACGGCGCGGCGACGATCGCGGTTGCAGTCGCCAG
>JACPQP010000288.1 GCA_016190465.1 Chloroflexota bacterium | reverse complement strand
CTCGTCTGTCGGACGCTGTGTTGGCCGCAGCAGTGGCTCAGTGGCAAGCAGGTTCAGCGACTGGCCGAGCCCATTGGCACGAAGCTGGGTGAAGCGGAAACGGCGCGGATTGCCCGCTGGTGGAACGTGGCGACGGCCGGCCTGGTTGCCTCGCTGGAAGGGTCCGTGCGCCCGGCCGACGAGGTGGCAGGGAAGCCGGCTCAGGAGAGGGGCCCGGAGCGGTTCTCTGTCCAGATGGACGGGACGATGGCTCGCCTGCGAGGCATCCTGGGCAAAGGGAGCGACGTCTTCCGGGAAGTGAAGACGGCCATCCTGAACCTGCGCACCAACGTG
This sequence comes from Chloroflexota bacterium, assembly GCA_016190465.1. Taxonomy (GTDB): domain Bacteria; phylum Chloroflexota; class UBA6077; order FW602-bin22; family JACPQP01; genus JACPQP01. The sequence continues at coordinate 13,287 of JACPQP010000288.1, read as the reverse complement.
CTCAACGACCGCTACGCCCTGGCTCTCGCTGACCTCCAAGAGGCCGCCTAACTGCCCACATCTCTGTCATCCGCACCCATCAAGTCGGGAGGCTGGGGTGTCCCCAGGGGTAGAGGGGGTCAGCGTCCCGCCAGAATATGGAGGGGAAAGAAAACACGAGAACCAGCGAGCATGAACGAGTATTGGGCAGGTCGTGCGTTGATAGAGACGAGTGAACGACCCGTAACCGAACACGTGGGGGCTTGACTTCTGGTGAGCGCGCGAGTAGTATAGTCATCAGATGACAGGACATCAGTTGACGCGGACAAGTCAACCGACGCCGTTAGATGAGAGGGAGCAATGGTGAGCACCGAGCGACCGTTCGTTCGGCTCCCGAAGCTCCACGAGCAGATCGCCGACGCGATCACGACGATGATCGTCGAGTCGCGCATAGCCGAGGGAGAGTTTCTGCCGACCGAGAAGCAACTCGCCGAGCGCTTTGGTGTCAGTCGAGCGGCGGTGCGAGAGGCGACGAAGGGCCTGGCTGCCAAAGGGCTCGTCGAGGTCATTCACGGTCGTGGAGTACGAGTGAAGGGCGCGGTGGGGCGCCAGGTAGCCGGTGCACTCGAGCTTCTCCTTCGGCGGAAGGCGACGACGCTCGGCGAGTTGTGGGAAGTTCGCCAAACACTCGAATGCGAGGTGGCGGCGCTGGCGGCGGCGCGAGCCACCTGGGAAGACCTTCAGGCGATGCGGGACGCGCTCGACGCCATCCGCGTCGTCAACCGACCGATGGAGGTCTATGTCGAGGCGGATCGCGCCTTTCACGCGGCGCTGTTCTGCGCGGCGCACAACGCGGTCTTTGAGTTGGTCCTGGAGGCGCTGGCCGGGCTATTGCAGGAGAGCATCCGCACCACGTTGAGTCTGAGTGGGGTGCAACTGGCGTTGTCAGGCCACGAGCGTGTCCAGGAAGCCGTCGAGGCGCGGGATGCCGAGCGCGCGCGGGCGGCAATGCGGCAGCACCTGTTGGAGGCTCGCGCGACGCTCGACCGGGTCGGGACGGTTTCGGCGGATGAGCCAGTCGTGAGCAATCTGGGCATCAGTTTCGATTAAGAGTGGAGGGGAGGGTGACCGGCAGGCGTGGAGGTCAGAGCGCTTTGCCGAACTGGCCTGACATCCCTTTCCTCCTTCCCTTCCAGGGGCATGGGTTTGGGCGCACCCATGCCCCTGGTTGGTTCTTCGGGCACAGAACTTGCTAACTGATTGACATAAGGTCCAGTCTCTGGTAGACTTACTCGGATAGGCAGACGCTACGCTCACCGGGCCATGTCTACCAGGACCGGATCGATGGGCGGAGCCTCCGGGGGCGGCCAACGGCCGCGACTGGGAGAACGGGAATGGTCGGTTTCCCGGGCCTGTTGGTTGACCTTGTGGTTGACCCTGTCGGTTGACATGGTTGACATCCATGCGTAACCTGTCCTGGGAAGGGGGTGGAGGAAGATGCCTGAGGAGCGCAAGGAGATGACTGTTCGCGAGGCCGGCAAGAAGGGCGGCGAGACAGTCAAGCAGAAGTACGGTCCCGAGTTCTACTCGCAGATCGGCCGCAAGGGCGGTGAGACCGTCGCTGAGGAGCGGGGCCGCGAGTTCTACGCCGAGATCGGCAAGAAGGGCGGCGAAACTGTCAAGGCCCGGCGGGGTGCCGAGTTCTACTCGGAGATTGGCCGCAAGGGCGGTCAGGCTGTCAAGGAGAAGCATGGCCCCGAGTACTACTCGCGCATTGGCAAGAAGGGCGGTAGCGCCAAGAAGCGCCCCGAGTAACTCATCGTTCACTCCGAACGATGCTCTTCCGAAGGCCGTTGCTCTAAGCCGCTGAGCAGCGGCCTTCGCTTTTCTTCTCGGCTGGTGGCTAACCGGCTCCTTACGGCCGGAATCGCGCCGCAACCGGGAGGTGATCCGAGGCGCCGGAGGCCGGCGGCCCATCCACGATCCGGCACTCGACCAGCTTCTCTCGCAGGCTGGGGTGAGCAAGGATGAAGTCGATCCGCGCCACGGGCGACCAGGATGGCCAGGTGTGGCGGGTCTTCCCCGCCCCCCGCTCGGTAAAGCAATCCACGTAGCCTGCGTCGAGAAAACTGTCAATTACTCCCGGGGGCGGCAGCAACTCCACCAGCGGACGAACCAATGGCCACACCCAGGTTCGCGCGATCTGCCGCTGCACCCACGCGTGGAGGCGCGCCGGCAGCGTTCGCTCGCCGTAGCGGTCGCCGGTGTCGCACGGACGGTGCCGCGCCAGCGGCTCGCCCGGTGCGGTGGCGTTGAAGTCGCCGACGAGGAGATGGGGAGTGTCCCGGTACGGCGCCAGCGCCGCGAGGACTGCCCGCGCCTCGGCAACCCGACGCACGCCATCGCCTCGGCTGAACTGGAGCCGAGCCGAGAGATGTGTTGCCACTACCAGGCGCTCTGTTCCCCCCGGTAGCTCGACGACCGCCGCGACCAGCGAGCGCGACACGCCCGGTGGGCGGCCCAATCCGACCACCGGGCGCACCGCGTGTGGGCTCAAGATGGCGACCGGTTGACCACCCCAGCACGGCCCGACTGCACAGTGCATCTGGATCCGTCTGGCGAACTGCTGGAGCGTGCCGCGCTCAGGAGCCTCGACCAGCGCCAGAATGTCGGGTCGGACCTGGTCGATCACCCGCGCCAGGAGCTGGAGGCGCCCGTTGCCACCAAAAAGGATGTTGTAGGTCATTACCGTGGTGATGCCCACGTCAGCGGACGCCGTCAAGATGGATCAGGGCCTCCCGTCGGATAGGCGATGGTGTCACCCGTCGCTGTGAGCAAGGAGCGGGCCAGCCAGGACATCAGTTGAAGGTCACGAGAGGTATTCCCGCAGCTTCGCCAGGTGCTGCGGGAGCGCGACCTCGGGCTCGGCGATCTCCGGGTGCCATTTCTTCTCCCACTCCACTGCCGCGAAGCGGTCATAACCGCGCAGATCGAGCGCCCGGACCACCTCGCGAACCGGAACCTCGCCCTCGCCAAGCAGCACCAGGTCCCACTGGTCGCCGTCTCGACGGCGAGCATCCTTCAGGTGAACGTGGAGGAGCCTCCCGGCCAGTCGAGACCAGATGGCGGGCAATGGCTCGCCCATGCGGTATGGGTGGTGTGTATCCCAGAGCGCCCCAATCGCGCGGCTCGGCACCCGGTCGAGCACTTCGGCAACCCGCTCGCTCGCTGAAAAGTCGTCGTGCGTTTCGAGCGCCACACCGACGCCAGCTTGCTCGGCCACGGGCGCGACGCGGTTGAGGCTCTCGGCGACGCGGGCTACGCCCTCGGCGGGGTCGGTGCCTGCCGGTAGCCGTCCGCCAAAGACGCGGATCACCGGTGTGCCGAGCTCGGCGGCCAGCTCGACGAGCTCGCGGGTCGCCTCCTCGTTCGTCCGCCGTTCGGCCGCCTCGGTCACGGCAAACCGCGCCGATGTCCCCAGCGCGACGAGCGCTATGCCCGACTCGGCGAAGACGCGGCGGATCCGCTCGCGGTGCCGCCGCACCAGATCCGGCGAGATAACCTCCCCGTCGAGCAGCCGGAGCTCGATCCCCTCGTAGCCGTAGGCCCGCGCCGCCTCAACCGCCCGCTCCAGTGTCCAGCCAGGACAACCCAGTGTTGAGAATGCGAATCGCATCGTCTCTCCTTCGTGAGTAGCAGTGAGTCGAGCTCCTGTAAGTGGAGCTTCTGATTAGTGGAGCTTCTGGAACGCGCCCCGCGCGGCCGCGATCGTCCGCTCGATGTCGGTGTCAGCGTGCGCGGTCGAGAGCATCGCCGCCTCGAACTGCGACGGCGCCAAGTAGACGCCACGCTCGAGCATCGCGTGGAAGAAGGCCGCGTAGCGCAGGGTGTCCGCCGTCCTCGCCGAGGCGTAGTCGACCACCGGACGGTCAGCGAAAAAGGCGGTGAGCAGCGAGCCCTGACGCGTCGTGACCATCGGGATACCGGCCGCACAGGCCTCGCCCGCGATGCCGGACGCCAGATAGGCCGCTCTCCGCTCGAGCTCGTCGTAGACGCCCGGCCTGGCCAGCTCATCCAGCGTGGCGATGCCGGCCGTCATCGCCAACGGGTTGCCGGAGAGTGTGCCGGCCTGATAGACCGGCCCGAGCGGGGCCATCAGCGCCATCACGTCCGCGCGTCCGCCGTAGGCGCCAACTGGCAGCCCCCCACCGATGATCTTGCCGAGCGTCGTAAGATCCGGTCGAATGCCGTAGAGCTCTTGAGCGCCGCCACGCGCGACGCGAAAACCAGTGATGACCTCGTCGAAGATGAGGAGACTGCCGTGCGCCTGGGTGAGGGAGCGCAAGCCGTCGAGAAACCCGGGCTCGGGCAGAATGACCCCCATGTTCGCGGCGATCGGCTCGACGATGACGGCGGCGATCTGGCCGGGGTTGGCGGCGAAGATGCGCTCGACCGTCGCCGGATCGTTGTAGGGCGCGCTGAGGCTGTTCGCGGCGGTCGCCGCCGGCACGCCGGGGCTATCCGGCGCGCCCAGCGTGAGGACACCGGACCCGGCCTTGACGAGCAAGCCATCGGCGTGGCCGTGATAGCAGCCGTCGAACTTGACAATCTTGTCGCGGCCGGTGAAGCCCCGGGCCAGGCGGACCGCGGTCATGGTCGCCTCGGTGCCAGAGCTGACGAAGCGCAGCATCTCGATCGACGGCATCGCCTCGACGATCCGGCCGGCCAGCATCGTCTCCAGCTCGGTCGGCGCGCCGTAGCTGGTCCCCCGCTCGACCGCCTCCTTGAGCGCGGCGACGACACGCGGGTGAGCGTGGCCAAGGATGAGCGGTCCCCACGAGCAAACGTAGTCGACGTACTCGTTACCGTCGGCGTCGACGATGTGCGAGCCCGCGCCGCGCTGGATGAACAGCGGCGCGCCCCCCACCGCGCGAAACGCCCGGACCGGGCTATCGACCCCGCCCGGCAGCACCTTGCGCGCCTGTTCGTAGAGCGCCCGCGAACGATCCGTGAGCATCGTGTTCCTCCGTAAAGGAGCTATCAGCTATCAGCTTGTACGCTACGCTATTGGAAAAGGTCTCGTATTCCCTTGTAGGTCGTTTCTGCTCTCTGTCGAACCGCTCCGACGTAGATGCGCCGTGCTTCGTCATCGACCAGATAGATAATGCGGTAGTCGCCAGCGCGAATACGATGGATGTCGTCTTCGAGCTTTTCACAGCCAATAGGTCTGGGCTCTTGCGCCAGACCTTGCAGTTGCCTTAGCACGCGATCAAAGCCACCTGGCGGCAAATCACGCAGCTCCCTTTGGACTCTGCGGCTGCGTAAGACGACCTCATACATCGGAAGCAGCAAGCTTCTTGTACTCTTCCAGCGATACTGCCTCCTCCTCCGGCGCGGCCATGCTCTCGTACATCGCGAGTAGATCTTCGAGATCTTCAGCACTCTTAACGAGCAAGTCCCAGTTATCCCTGTAAGGTGACAGGAGTTCCTTACGAAGATCTCTGCGGCCCCTTGGCTTCTGATCAAGGTCGAGGTCATACTCTCCCGTCTTTGATTTCGTCGCGTACTTCTGGAATACAAGGGACGGAATGATCCAGGCCGTATTGTCAGGCTCAACACAGATAATAAAGAGGCGCTCCGAAGACTTGAGATTCTTGACCTGAAACCAGCGAGGATCTTTTAAGCTCTCTGCCTTCTTGACTTGAATCTCTCGGTACTCTCCGTCACCGAGGCGGATGGTAGCATCAATTCCCTCGACGTCGAGCAGGGGGACATAGGGTATGACGCACCGTTCCAGGAGTTGGCCGAAGACGAACAGTTCCGCTCTCTTTCCGACCATCATCGTATCCACTGCCGTGCTCTCATGCTCCCTTTAGCCACCGCGCGACAGCCTTCGCGTGGTAACTGATGATCACATCTGCCCCCGCCCGCTTGATGCCGGTGAGCAGCTCCAGCGTGGCCCGTCGCTCGTCGAGCCAGCCATTGGCGGCAGCCGCCTTGAGCATCGCGTACTCGCCGCTGACGTTGTAGGCGGCGATCGGCGCCGCGAACCGGTCGCGCGCCCGGGCGATGACGTCCAGGTAGGCTAGCGCGGGCTTGACCATGACGATGTCGGCGCCCTCGGCCAGGTCGAGCTCGATCTCGCGGAGCGCCTCCCGCGCGTTCGGTGGGTCCATCTGGTAGGCCCGGCGGTCGCCGAACCGGGGCGCGGAGCCAGCGGCCTCCCGAAACGGCCCGTAGAACGCCGAAGCGTACTTCGCCGAGTACGCCACGATCGGCGTGAGCGGGTAGCCCGACTCGTCGAGCGCCCGGCGGATCACGCCCACCCGGCCGTCCATCATGTCCGACGGGGCGACGACGTCGGCCCCGGCCGCGACGTGAGAGACGGCCGTGCGCGCCAGCAGCGGCAGGGTCCGATCGTTCTCCACCTCGTCCCCGACGATCGCGCCGCAGTGACCGTGGCTGGTGTACTCGCAGAGGCAGACGTCGGTGATGGTGACCAGCGACGGCGCGGCGCGCTTGATCTCCCGGACTGCCCGCTGGATGATCCCATCGTCGTCGTAGGCCTCCGAGCCAAGCTCGTCCTTTCCCGCCGGCAGGCCAAAGAGGATCACCGCCGGGATGCCCAGCTCGACCAGCTCGCCGGCCTCGCCCGCGAGCTGATCCACGGACAGGTGAAAGACGTCGGGTATCGAGGGAATCTCGTCGCGGACGCTCGAGCCGTGAACGACGAATAGCGGGTAGATGAGGTCGTCGACCGCCAGTTGCGTCTCGCGGACCATCCGCCGCAGAGCCTCGGTGCGCCGCAACCGGCGCGGGCGCACGATCGGAAAGCTACTCATGCTTCTCCGCTCACGCCGGCCGGCTCAGGGCGATGTCTTCCAGCACGACCCGCCGAAAGACGTCCGGGTCGCCGAAGCGTTGGCGTGCGCCGAGTATCTCGATGCCGGCAACCCGGCCGTCAGCCGTGTAGTCCACCGCGATCCCCTCCGCCACATGCTGAGTGGTCACCGTAGTCTCGATGAAGCGGATGTAGAGAGCGTCCACGTCAGAATCATAGGTAATCCTCATAGCCTGGTACCCCCTCACGATCAGAAATAGTACGCGCAAACTGTTACAACCACGATCTCGTCAGCTTCCTCGACGAAGATGGGCCGAACCTGTTTCGTCGCGTAGGACCTGCCATTCCAATCCTGACCATAGGCGAAATTCTTCCGGCACTCGAAGCGTCCGCCCTCAGCCAGATTCCAGGGAGTGGTCCGAATGGCATTCACGACCTCCTGTTCTGCAGCACCGCGATATCGCATGTTGTCACAAGCGTGTCGTGAGATGCGGATCGGTTTCATCTTCCGCTGATGAGGGCCTCGACCAACCCCGCCACCGTGTGCTCCGCCGCGACCACGTCGACCCGCACGCCCGCCTCGCGAGCCGTCTGCGCGGTGATCGGGCCGATACAGGCAATGGTCACCCGCTGGAGGAGGGAGATGTCCCCGTCGAGCGCCGCGAGCACGTTGCGCACGGTCGAGGAACTGGTGAACGTGACGGTGTCGACCTCCCCGCCGGCCAGCAGCTCCTTCGCCCGGCCCGCTTCGGGCGCTGGCCGCGTCTGATAGGCAGCCACTTCGTCCACGCTGGCTCCCAGGGCCCGCAGCCCGTTCACCAGGGCCTCCCGCGCTTCCGCGGCCCGGGGAACCAGCACGCGCGCGGCGCGAACGCCGCGCGCGCCAAGACCGGCGACGACCGCCTCGGCGACGTACTCGTCCGGCGCGAAGTCGACGCGCAGGCCCCGCTCGACCAGCGTGGCGGCGGTGGCCGGGCCGATGGCCGCCAGCCGGACGCCCTTCAGGTCGCGGACGTCGCCGCCCCGCTGATACAGCCGCTCGAAGAAGAAACGGACCCCGTTCGCGCTCGTGTACACCACCCAATTGTACTCGCCCAGCCGCGAGAGCGCAGCGTCGAGGGGCGCGAAGTCCGCCGGTGGCACCACCTCGATCGTCGGCACCTCCAGCGCCCGCGCGCCGGCCACCTCGAGCAGCGCTACCAGCCTACTCGCCTGCTCGCGCGTGCGCGTCACCAGGACGCGGTGGCCAAACAGGGGCCGGTCGTCGAACCAGCGGAGCCGCTCCCGGAGCGCGACGACCTCGCCGACGACGATGACCGCCGGCGGCCCGAGCTTCCGCGCCTGCGCCCGCTCGACGATGTCGGCGAGTGTGCCCACAACCGTCTCCTGCTCGGGGAGCGTGCCCCAGCGGATCAGCGCGACCGGCGTCGTCGCGGCGCGGCCGTGGGTGACGAGCTCAGCAACGATCTGCGGCAGGTTGCTCATCCCCATCAAGAAGACGAGCGTATCGCCACCAGCCGCCAACCGCGCCCAGTCGATGGCCGACTCCGCTTTCCCCGGGTCCTCGTGGCCGGTGACGACGGTGAACGAGGAGGTGAGATGGCGGTGAGTGATCGGGATACCGGCGTAGGCCGGAACCGCCACCGCCGACGTCACCCCCGGAACCACCTCGAACGGGAGGCCGGCCGCGGCCAGCGCCATCGCCTCTTCGCCGCCCCGGCCGAAGACGAACGGGTCTCCTCCCTTCAGGCGGACGACGACCCGGCCGGATCGCGCGCGATCAACCAGTAGCCCGTTAATCTCATCCTGGCTGAAGGTGTGGTGGCCCTTCGTCTTGCCGACGCAGATCCGCTCGGCATCGGCCGGAGCGTGCCGCAGGAGTCGCGGGTCGATCAGGCGATCGTAGACGACTACCTGGGCCATGGCCAGGCACTCGACGCCACGCAGCGTCAGCAGCTTCGGGTCACCGGGCCCGCCACCGACCAGATAGACCTTGCTGCCCCTGGACTCGGTCACCCTACCACCTCTATCAGTCGTCAGTTGCCGGTTTTCAGTTCTCAGTGGTCAATTCTCAGTTGTCAGGCGACAGCACTGCCGCCAGGAACTGGCGAGCCTTCGACTGACAGATGCTCGCCGATAACTGACGACTGATAATTGATCACGACCGGAAGCCTCATTCGCCCGGCTCCGTACTCAGCGGCACATCGTCGGATCCGAAGGTCGCATCGATGGCGTCCAGCAGACTACGTGCCCCTTCCAGCAGTTCCTTTCCCAGCTTCTCCCCGAGCGCCTCGGCCGCCGCCGGATCGCCGGTGATCACACCGTCGATGAACTGGCTGCCATCCGGCGCCGCGATCCGGGCCCGGAGGGTGAGCTGCACCCTCTCATCCCCCTTCCCCATGTGCGCTGACTTAGGGCCTGGCACGGCGGCACCGGGGGCCGACCGCACCCCCTGCCCGCCGTTCCTGAACCGGCCCGACGCGGGGACGGGGAGCCCTCCCCCTCCCCGACGCGGGGAGGGGGGAAGGGGGGAGAGGTCCGCGCCCTCGTCCCCGGGTGACCCGAACTCAGCGCACGTGCCCCCCTCCCCCCTCTCCCACGCTGCGGGAGAGGGGGAGCCGATCCCCTTCTCCCACGCCGTGAGAGGGGAGGAGGGGGGTGAGGCCTGAACCCTGGCGTAGGCGGCGATCGGGATGCGGCAACCGCCACCCAGCGCCCGCAGCACCGCCCGCTCGGCCGTCACCGCGGCGCGCGTCGGCGGGTGGTCGATGGCCTGGAGCATTGCCAGCAGGTCGGCGTCGTCGACCCGGGCCTCGACGGCCAGCGCGCCCTGGCCGACCGCGGGGAGGCAGACGTCGAGCGGCAGGTACTCGGTGATCTCGCCGGCCCGACCGAGGCGATGGAGGCCAGCCGCCGCGAGGACGATCGCGTCGAAGTCACCGGCGCGCAGGCGACGGAGCCGGGTGTCGACGTTGCCCCGGATGTCCACCAGGTGGAGGTCGGGACGCGCGGCGTGCAGTTGCGTGAACCGTCGGGGGGCGCTGGTCGCTACTCTGGCGCCGGCCGGCAGCGCGACCAGGCTCGGCGCAGACCGGGCGATGAGCACGTCGCGCGGGTCCTCGCGCGGGAGGATCGCCGCCAGCGCCAGGCCCGGGGGCAGCGCGCTGGGCAGGTCCTTGAGGCTGTGGACGGCGAAGTCGATGCGGCCGGCCAACAGCGCCTGCTCGATCTCCTTGACGAACACGCCCTGCCCGCCGATCACGCTGAGCGAGACGCTCGCCAGGTGATCGCCCCGCGTGTGGATCGGGCAGATCTCCACCGCGGTAGACGGAAACCGCTCCGCCAGTCGCTCGATGACGAGCCGGGTCTGCGCCAACGCCAGCGCGCTCCCGCGCGTGCCCACCCGTTTCACGTCTCGATCAATCTCTGCCCAAGTAGTCGTCAGTAATCAGTCATCAGTAGCGCCAGGAAGCCATCGGACAGCCACTGACGGCTGACTGCTGATTGTCTCTGGCTACGTACCTAGAACCGATGAAGCCCCTCTGTCGCGAGGAGACCGGCTCCCAGATACGTTACCAGAACCGAGGCAAAACCGGCAACAACGAGCCAGGCGGCCCGTCGCCCACGTAGAGCGCGCCGGAGCGGACGGACACCAGAGACACCAAACAGCGACCAGGTCACGAGCGCCAGCGTCTGCTTCGGCTCCCAGACCCACGGTGTGCCCCAGACTTGCCACGACCAGATCGCGCCGGTCACCATCGCGATCGTCATCAAGCTGAAGCCCACGGCGATGAACCGGCACTCCATCACCTCGGCCGTCGCCAATGGCAGCAGTCGGTGACCGGCAGATGGGGGCCGCTTGCGCTGGAGGTGCCGGTCCTGCACCAGATAGAGAACGGCGGCGACGAAGCCGAGGGTGAACAGGGCATAGCCGAGGAGGATCGAGCCGACGTGGAGGGGAAGCCAGATGCTCCGCAGGATGGGGATGACCGGATCGGCTCCGGGATCGAGCGCCCCGGGCTGGCGAACGAGGAGCGCAGCCACGGCGATGAGGGCCAGTGGTGCGATGAAGGCGCCGGGGGCGACGGTCTGGGAGCGCGCCTCGAAGAGAAGGTAGGCGACGACGACGATCCAGCCGTAGCTGGTCAGTCCCTCGACGCTCGTCGCCAGCGGTGGATAGCCCAGCGCCAGGCCGCGTGCGAGCAGCCCAACTCCGTGGACGGCGGCAGCGCCTACCAGCACTGCCCGCCCCCACCAAGCCACCGCCCGGGATCGGACGCCGAGACTGACCCCGTAGGCGACGGCGGCGAGGGCGTAGCCGGCCAGCGCGAGCCCGAGCAGAGCGGCGCTGAGGAGGCTCACGGCCGCCCCTCGTCCAGGCCGAAGAGGTACCGGAGCACATGGATGTACTCGTGAGCCGTGGCCGGCTGCTCCTTCAGTCGGGTCGTTGGCACATGGAGCAGCTTGTTGACGATCGCCTTGCTCATCGCGTCGATCGTGAAGACCTCTCGCTCCGTGAGCGGCCCGAGCCGGGCGAGCGCCCGGGCGACCTCAGCCTGGCGAATCCGCTCGGCGTGGTTCCGCAGATCGGCCACGGTCGGGAGCACCTCCAACGTCTGCCACCAGTGGCGAAACCGGCCCACCTCCAGGTCGATCAGCGCCTCGACCTTGCGGACCTCTCGCTGCCGCTCGCCCCGGTTGGCCTCACAGATGGCCTGGAGATCGTCGACGTTGTACAGATAGACGCCGCTCACCTGCTGGACGGCAGGATCGACGTCGCGCGGCACGGCGATGTCGACGAGAAAGAGCGGTCGGTTGTGGCGAAATCGCGCCATTGCCTGGCGGACCTGCGCCGCGTCGATGATGAACCCGGGCGCGTCAGTCGAGGAGATGACGATGTCTGCGCGGGCGAGCGCGGCCGACAGGTCGTCGAAGGGGACGGCCTGGCCACCGAAGCGGCCGGCCAGCTCCTCCGCTCGCGCGAGCGTGCGGTTTGCCACCAGGACGGCGCCCGCGCCGCAGTCGACGAGCGTCCGGGCGGTGAGCTTGCCCATCTCGCCGGCGCCCACCACCAGCACACAGCAGCGCGCCAGGTCGCCGAAGATCGACCGGGCGAGCTCGACGGCGGCGTAGCTGAGCGAGACGGCGTGCCGCCCGATGTCGGTCTCGGTGCGCACGAGCTTGCCGACGTGCAGAGCGCTTCGGAAAAGGGAGGAGAGGATCGCTCCCAAGCACTCGTGACGGCTGGCTGCCTCGTAGGCCTGGCGCACCTGGCCGAGGATCTGCGGCTCGCCCAGGACCATCGAGTCGAGACCGGCGGCGACCCGGAACAGGTGGCGAGCGGCGTCCTCGTTCTCGTGGGCGTAGACGTGGGGCTCGACGTCGCCCGGGCTCAGGCCGTGGAAGTCCACGAGGAACTGGAGACAACGGGCCCGCGCCTCGCCGGCCTGATCAGCGACGGCGTAGACCTCGGTTCGGTTGCAGGTGGAGAGGATGGTCCCCTCGGCCACGTAGGCCGGGAGGACGCCCAGCGCCTCGACAAGCTGCGCCTGGGCGAACGCGAACCGCTCGCGGACGGCAACCGGGGCCGTTCGGTGGTTGAGCCCAACGGCGACGAGCTTCACGTGGTGGACACTTCCTTCAACAGCGCCGCCCGTAGCGCCTGCCGGCCCGCGGCGACGCCCTCGCGGCGAACGACCTCGATGAGCGAAGGGCCAATGGCGGTGCGCCAGGCAGATGCCGAAACGACGCGTCCCTTGCGCCGCAGCTCGTCGCGGACATCGCCACAGACGTCGAGCAACGCGGCGTACTCGGCGGTGAGGAACTGCTCGAGCTCAGTCCGCAGCCAGTGCGCGAAGGCCGGGCTCCGGCCGTTGGTTGAGATGGCAACCTGGACGTCGCCCTGTCGGACGAGCGCCGGGGCGATGAAGTCACAGTTGGGCACGTCGTCGACGGCGTTGACCAGGACGCGGCGCTGGCGCGCCTCGGCGGCAATCCGGCCGTTCTCGGGGCGATCGTCCGTCGCGGCAATGACGAGCCTGAACGACGGATCGACGTCACCGAGTTGGAACCGGCGCGATATCCACTCGACCTCGCCACGGCCAGCGCGCTCCGCCAACTCGGGGCAGACTGCGGGGCTGATCACGCGCACGCGCGCGCCGCTGTCGAGCAGCGCCACGACCTTACGGGCGGCGACATCCCCGCCGCCAACCACCAGGCAGGGCTTCTCGCGGAGGTCCAGACAGATGCTATAGTAGCGCAATGGCGTCCAGTCTACGGAGTGAGTGGGCCAGCTACACAGGCCAACCTACCGAGAAGATACATCGTGGCTGGGGGGAGCGTCAAGGAGGGTTCGCGTGGGAAGTGGTAGTGTGCGAAGTATTGTGTCAGTTTTGGGGGTTTGAGAATCAGGCGGTCATCCTGTAGGCTTGAGTGGGCACCCTTGCCGAAGGAGGACCGCCTGATGG
>JACPQP010000317.1 GCA_016190465.1 Chloroflexota bacterium | reverse complement strand
TTCTTCAGCGACCGGATGAACACGGTCTTCAAGCTCTACTACCAGACCTGGGTGCTCTTCGCCGTCGCGGCGGCCTACGCCGTCGTCGCGCTGGCCGACCGGATCGGTCGGCTGCACCAGGCCCACCAGGACGAGAGGGCGGACACAGGGTTCGTCCCAACGGTCGGACTGGTCGGAGCCGATGCGTGGGGGGTCGCCGCCGTGGCGATCGCGCTGATGGCGCTCGTCTACACGCCGATGGCGCTGCTCGCCCGGACTGAGGGGTTCGCGCGGACTCCCACGCTCGACGGGCTGGCCTATCAGTCTCGCTTCCGGCCGGACGATGCCGAGGCGATCCGCTGGCTTCAAGCGAACGTCGCCGGGTCGCCGGTCATCCTGGAGGCGCCGGGCGGCTCGTATAGCCAGTTCGGGCGGGTCTCGGCCAACACCGGCCTGCCGACCGTGCTGGGGTGGGATTTCCACGAGCGGCAGTGGCGAGGCACGGCGGTCGACGAGGAGATGAACCGCCGGAAGGCCGACGTCGACGCGATGTACCGAAGCACCGACGTGGGCCAGGTCCGCCGGCTGCTCCAGAAGTACCGCGTCGCCTATGTCTACGTCGGCGCGCTCGAGCGCGAGCAGTACGGTCGCCAGGACCCTGCGCTGCTCAACCGGCTCCGGTCGTTCCTGGATGTGGCCTACGACCGGAACGGCGTCACAATTCTCCGGGTGGTGAACTAACGCTATGGCACCGACCAGACAGCGCCGGCCGGCGACCGTTCGTCGCCCGGCTCCAGTTCCAACGCGTCCCGTTCGCCGCGTCGCGCCGACGCCGACGACCCCGCCGGCTTCGCTCGTTCCGCTTGTTCCGATCGAGGTGGGCGAGCTGACGGTTCGCGCGGCCTTCGTCGGCATCCTGCTGGTGGCGGCCTTCCTGCGACTGATCGGTCTGGACGATCGCCCGCTCCAGCGGGACGAGGTCGAGCTGGCGCTTCAGAGCCTGTCGCTCATGCGGGGCGAGGGGGCCGATCTGCTTGGCCACCCGTGGCTGGTGAGCGGCAACGCGTTGCTGATCCTGATGCTTGGCGCCAGCGATGGAGTGGTGCGACTCCTGCCGGCCGTGGCCGGCACCCTCGCGGTGGGAGTAGTCTGGCTGTTCCGCGGCATCCTCGGCAACGTCGGGATGCTGGTCGCCGCGGCCCTACTGGCCATATCCCCGACCTTCCTGTTCTACTCTCGCACCTCGGGCTCGGCGATGCTCGCCAGCGCCACCATCCTGGCGGCAGCCGGGCTGCTGATCCGGCTGCACGCGACGCGCCAGGAGAAGTGGGCCTATGCGCTGGCGGTTGTGGTCGGGCTGTTCATCACCTCGGGGCCACTCGCCTGGGCGTTCGTCGCCGCTCTCGTGCTCGCGGCTCTGCTTGCGACGAGCCTACCTCGCGAGGGCGCTGCCCCCTGGCGACTCGGCATCGTCGGCGCGTCGCTTCATTCCAGCGCCAGCCAGGACCAGGCGATGCCAGGGTGGCTGCCTCTTGTGGGCAAGCACGGGGGCTTGTTCTTATTGCCCGCGCCGGAGTCGCTGCGCCGAGCCGGATTGCTCGGCGCAGCCGTCGCCGGTCTCGTCGCGACGGCCGCGCTGACGAACCTGCGCGGCATCCAGGATGGCGTCGTGGACAGCCTGGCCCTCTGGTGGTCCAGTCTGACTCAACCCGGCGAGAACTCGCTCGGCTTCTACCTGCTCCACCTGCTGTCGTACGATATGCCGACGCTGATCGGCATCGCCGGCGCAGTAGTCGCCATCCGCCGGCGCGCGGGGGTTCCCACCTTCCTGGCGCTCTGGGCGATGGCGGCGTTCCTGCTGGCGACGGCGTCGGCGGGTCGGCCCGCCGAGCACGCCACCACGTTTGTGCTGCCGCTGCTCTTGCTGGCTGGCTGGCTGACTGAACAGCTCGTGCCTGGCCTGCGCAGCCGGGAGACGCTGCGGCATCTCGGGTTAGGCAGCCTGGCTGTGCTCATCATCAGCAGCTTCACCCGGGCCGTGCTGGGCAACCTCTCCCTGGCCGACCCGGATCTGCCGGGCATCTTCATCCTCGCGGCCGCCCTGGCGCTCTTTATCCTGATCGCCGGCGCGGTGTGGACCATCGGGACGTCCCAGACGCTGCGCCTGGCCGCGTTGATCGGCCTGGCCCTGAGCACGCTGGTTGCCATCCACGCGACCGCCAACCTGAACTTCGGTCGCGGGCAGGACCTGGCCGTGGAGCTGTTTGTCCGGCAGACGACCTCGCCCGACATCCGCACACTCGCGGGAGACGTCTTCCAGGTGGGGCAGGTGCTGGTGCTGAATCGGAAGGACAAGGACAGCGAGATTCTCGTCGAGGAGTCGCTGCGCAACCCGCTCGCCTGGTACCTGCGCGACGTGAAGTCGGTCCAGTTCGTCGGGCGGATCGGCGCGAGCCCGGCAGTTGCCGTGATGGGCGGCGAGGCGAAGGCGCCACGCGGGGCCTACGCGGGGCAGCGCTACACCCTGACGACGACACGCAAGTTCGAGCCGGGCGACTGGAAAACGTGGTGGCGCTGGTGGACCCTCCGCGAGCCGGCCGGCGCTGGCCAGGCGGTGCGGGCCACCGTGTTCGTGAAGGCACAACGGTGACCCCCTCTCCCCCTACCCCCTCT
>JACPQP010000025.1 GCA_016190465.1 Chloroflexota bacterium | reverse complement strand
GGCTACCGTTACGAAGTCGGCCTGCGCCGACTGGGTTAGCCCGCGAAGGCGGGCTTCGCAAAGGTAGCTCGCGACTTTAGTCGCCGAGCACCCCCGCCGATACCTACCCCTGTGAGCCCCCATTCGGGGGAGAAGGGGTAGGGGATGAGTGGGTGAGGGGGCGCCTCCAAGATCCTCTACCTCGTACACCCGCAACTGTTCGTCATGTGGGACAATACCATCAGTGCGCCCATCGCCACCCGTCTGACAGACTCGTGATGGCCCCCGCAGGGCCTGGCTGAGTCGAACTGACTGGCTTGCCGAAGGGAGAGATGGTCCGACCGCCACTGAGGCTCCCGGTCACACAAGGATGCCCCGTGGTGTTATAGAGAGTGGGTGGAGGCAGCCGCGGCTCACCAACTCCATCTGGTTACGCGCCCGGAAGCTGATGGCGGATCGCTGATGACTGAGTGCTCAGGGGGAGACCAGGGGGTGCGGACCGCGTTGGCGGCTCCGCCGGGGGGTACCGAATCGTTGGACGCGGCGTTCGAGGCAGCGTTCCGACGGCACTACGGGCGCATCCAGGGGATCGCCCATCGGCTCGCCGCCAGCGACGCCGAGGCCGAGGAGTTGACGCAGGAGGCGTTTCTCCGCCTCTGCGGGTCGCCGGTGCTCCAAAAGCCCGAGGCCGAGATCGGCGCCTGGTTGGTCCGCGTGGTGACGAACCTGGGGCTGAACACGGCGCGTGGCCGAGCGCGCGAGCAGGCGCGGCTGGTTCGTGTTGGCAACCTGGAGGTGGCCGACGCGGCGGTGCGGTCGAGTGGCGCCGATCCGGCCAGCATCGTCGTCCGCGAGGAGGAGCGGCGACTGGTGCGCGAGGCGCTGGCCGAGCTGCCGCCGCGGGCGCGGGCCTGCCTGGGGCTGCGCCACAGCGGTCTCTCATACGCGGAGGTCGCCCGGGCGCTCGAGGTGGCCCCCGGCTCGGTCGGGACGTTGCTGGCCCGGGCGGAACGGCTGTTCGTGGCCGCCTGGAAGAGGAGGAATGATGGGATGTGAGCGGGCAGGCGACCTGCGGGCCTACGTCGACGGCGAGCTCGACCCGGCCACCTCGGCCAGGATCGAGGGTCACCTGGCAACGTGCGCGGCCTGCCGGGAGCGCCTGGACCAGGCGTGCGCGAGCGCCGCGGCGGTGGCGCACCGCCTTCAGGCGCTCGCGCCGGAGGTGGCTGCGCTCGCGGCGCAGGAGGCGCGGGTCCGGGCGGTGATCGCGGCGCGTCTTCAGGGGGAGGCCGGCGCGCCGACCGCGAGAGGTGATGAGACTGATAGAAGGAAGTGGCAGATGCTGATCCACGCGCTTTCGTTCCGGCAGCGGTTGGCCGTCGCCGCCGCGCTGCTGGCCGTGTTGTTGGCCGGTCTGGCCGTCGTGCCAGCGGGCCGCGTCGCGGCGGTCGGCTTTCTCAACCTGTTCCGCGTCCAGCGGTTCGCCGTGATCAGGATCGACTCCCGGCAGCCATTCACCGGGCTGACCCACCTTGGCCAGCTCGGCACGGTGAAGCTGCCGCCGCAGACCTCGCCCGACGGCGTCGGGGTCGCCTCGCTCGAAGAGGTCGAGAAGCAGGTCGGCTTCAAGGTGAAGCGCCCGACCGTGCTCCCGCCGGGCATTGCCAATGCACCCCACGTACGGGTGACGCGGGCGGTGGAGGCAAGTTTCACGGTAGAGCGCCAGAAGGCCGAGACGTATCTGCGGAGCATCGGCGCATCGAACCCAACGGTGCCGGCGCGGCTCGACGGGGCGCGGCTGGTGGTCCGGGTGCCCGCCGCCGCCATCCTCTTCTACGGCGATGGCAACGGCGAGCCTCGATTGATCGTCGCCGAACTCCCGAGCCCGACGGCAACAGTTGAGGGTGGGGCCAGCCTGGCCGAGCTGCGCGAGTTCCTCCTGGGCCTGCCCGGGCTGCCCGCCGACACCATCGCCCAGTTGCGGGCGATCGACGACTGGACGGCGACGCTGCCGGTGCCGGTGCCGGTGGACCGGGCTATCTGGCGCGAGGTATCGATCAACGGCACGCCGGCACTCATCCTCGCCGATCGAACCGGGCTGGCCGGCGGGGTGGTCTGGCAGCGCGACGGCATCGTCCACGGCATCGGCGGACCACTGACCGAGCGCCAGTTGCTCGACATCGCCCAGTCATTCAAGTGACGAGTGATTGAGTAGGATGTCACGGATGCGGTGTGGGCCATGACGGTTATCGCGACGCAGCAGCTTCGCAAGGTGTACGGCAACGGGAAGGTCGCCCTCGAGAGCCTGTCGCTGGAGGTTGGGCGCGCGGAGGTGTTCGGCTTCCTGGGACCGAACGGCGCGGGCAAGACGACGGCGATCAAGATCCTGATGGGCCTGGTCGCGCCGACGGCTGGCTCAGTGAAGGTGTTCGGTCTGCCACCGGGCGATCCGGCGGTGAAGGGCCGCCTCGGCTTCCTGCCGGAGCACTTTCGCTTCTACGACTGGCTGACCGGCCGGGAGCTGCTGGACTTCTCCGGCCGGCTCGCCGGTCTGGACGCCGCTCGTCGGCGCCGACGGGTCGACGAGACGCTCCGACTGGTTGGCCTGGCAGAGGCGGCCGACGTCCACATTCGCGGCTACTCCAAGGGGATGCAGCAGCGGATCGGTCTGGCCCAGGCGCTCCTGCACGAGCCCGAGCTCGTCCTCCTCGACGAGCCGACCTCGGCGCTCGATCCCCTCGGCCGCCGGGAGGTCCGCGACATCATTCGGCGGCTGAAGGGCGAGGGCGTCACCGTCTTTCTGAACTCCCATCTCTTGAGCGAGGTCGAGCTGGTCTGCGACGAGGTGGCCATCGTCGATCGAGGCCGGGTGGTGCGGAGCGGGCCGCTGGCGGCGCTAGTCGCCGGCGAGCGCGAGCTACGCGTGCTGGTCGACCACGTCACCGACGAGTTCCGGGCGCGGCTGGAGGGACTCGGGAGTGTCCTCACGGCGAGCGACACCGAGGTGACGCTCGCCGTGGCCGATGGCGAGGCCGCGCCGCTGGTGGCCCAGGCGGCGGTGGAGCTTGGGGTCCAGTTGCACGCTCTGGTGCCAGCTCACCGCCGGTTGGAGGACATCTTCGTCCAGGCGATCGAGGGGGAGGCAGGATGAATGCGCTGCTGATCGCCCGGCTGACGCTGAAGGAGGCCGCCCGGAAGCGGCTGCTGCTCCTGGTGGTGATCGGCAGCGTGCTGTTTCTGACGCTGTTCGGCGTCGGGCTGATCCTCTTGCTGGGGCAGGTGAGGGCGCAGATGGCGGGCTCCGGGGCTGGCCGCCAGGGGATCGCCGTGTTCAGCGCGATGATGACGCTGATGGGCTTCTACATGCTGAACACCCTGGCCGGGCTGAGCGCCGTCTTCATCTCGGTCAACGCGATCTCCGGCGACATCGACTCGGGCACGGTCCACGCGCTGCTGGCCCACCCGCTGCGCCGCCGCGACGTCATCCTTGGCAAGTGGCTCGGCTACGCCAGCGTGCTGGCGCTCTACGTGGTGGTGATGAGCCTCGCGCTGATGGCGATCGCCTACTTCGTCACCGACTTCCTCCCGCCGGCGCCCCTGGCGGCCATCGGCTTGATGGTGCTGGTGACGCTGGTGCTGTTGAGTCTGAGCACCCTCGGCGGAACGTTCCTGCCGACGCTGGCGAACGGCGTCGGGTTGTTCCTGCTCTACGGCCTGGCCTGGCTCGGGGGAATGGTCGAGACGCTCGGCGCGGCCCTCCGGAGCGACACGATGGTCCACATCGGCATCGTCGTCAGCCTGCTCATCCCGAGCGACGTCCTCTGGCGCTCGGCCTCCTTCTATCTTCAGCCGGCGGCGATCCTGGCGATGCAGAACGTCAGCACCGGCGGGGTGGTGCCGTTCGCCTCGGCGACGCCGCCAGCGGCGCCCATGCTCATCTACACGGTGTTGTACACGCTGGGCGCCCTCGGCCTGGCCATCGCGGTGTTCAACCGGCGGGATCTGTGAGGTTGTCCTCACCCCTCTGGCCCCCTCTCCCGCAGCGTGGGAGAGGGGCAGAGGGCATAGGCGCTAACTTACGGTCCCACCTGGGGGCGAGGGCGCGGACCTCTCCCCCCTGCCCGCCGTTCCTGAGCCGGACCCGACGCGGGGAGGGGGATGGCGGCTCCCCCTCTCCGCGTCGGATCCATTCAGGA
The DNA here is from genome assembly GCA_016190465.1 of Chloroflexota bacterium. Taxonomy (GTDB): domain Bacteria; phylum Chloroflexota; class UBA6077; order FW602-bin22; family JACPQP01; genus JACPQP01. The sequence goes on along the minus strand of JACPQP010000025.1, from coordinate 8,895 downwards.
ACGGCGGGCAGGGGGTGAGGTCGGCCCCCGGTGTCGCCGTGCGAGGCCCTAAGTTAGCGCAGATGGGGGCAGGGGGTGAGGACCGGCGCTCAGACCAGCGCCACTGGTCTGCCCGTGGTGATGGATCGCAGGGCCCCCAGCGTGATCTCGGTCGCCTTGAGCCCATCGGCGTAGCTGGCCCCGATCAGACCCGGGTCGCCGGCCTTCACCGCGTCCACGAAAGCCCGGTCCTCGATGGCGAAGATGCTCGGCTCGCCGGGGATGCTCTCCTCGGCCTTCTGGCCCGCGTCATCGACCGAGACGAGCCGCAGGGAGTGGTCCCAACCGGTAAAGTAGGCCGAGTGGCGGCCGGCAAAGACGTTCAGGCTGACGCCGCCACCCGCGTTGGCCGCACAGGTACCGTAGATCGAGGCGACGGCTCCGCTCGCGAACCGCAGGCTGACCAGCGTGGCGTCGTCGATGTCGTAGGCCTCCGGCACGTCCCGGTTGAACGTGCGGGGTGGGGCGGCGTGGGCGAAGACCTCGACGGCCTCCCCCAGGAGGTAGCGCACCAGGTCCACGGTGTGCGTCACCTGCTCGACGAGCTGGCCTCCACTCCTGTCTCGCCTTACCCACCACGACAGGATCGCGCGGTCCGGCCGGGGGCGCGGCGTGCCGCCGATCCAGCCACCACAGGCCAGGACGGCCGGATCAGAACGCAAAACCTCCCGGACCCGGCGCACGCCCTGGCGGTAGCGGTTCATGTACCCGACCGCCGTCAGGATGCCCGCCTCCGCTACCATCGTCGCGATCTCCTGACAACGGCCCAGCTCGTTCCCGATGGGCTTCTCGACGAAGAACGGGATGCGCCTGCCGATCGCGGCCATCTCGGCTGACCCGTGGGCGAAAGGCGGGAGCAGGATGTATATGCCATCCAGCTCGACCTCGTCCACCATGCGCGCCGGATCGGCGTAGACGGCGGCTCCATACTGGCGAGCTAGCTCCTCGGCCTTGCCCAGCACGACGTCGCAGAACGCGACCAGCTTCACGTCCGGCATCGCGCCCAGCCCTTTCAAGTGCTGCTGGGCCATTGCCCCGGCCCCGACGATGCCAATCCTCACGGTGTCCTGCGCTGCCACAGGTTCCTCCTCACCTCAGACGTCTCCGCCCGAGACAACGGCGCGGTCTCGGCCGTTCGTCCGGCTGGGAGGATAATACCGGGCCCTGAACTGCGATGCAACTACTCGGTCACACTCGGTCCGGTGCTGGACAGGTTCTTCGCTCGGCTGCGGGTGCCGGTGCGGCAACGACACAACAGACCGGCGAGCGGTGGAATCTCACTGCCCTGCCAAGGCGGCAGACCTGTCCCGCGGCCGAGGCTGCTTCCGCCTCGCTGGAAAATGCCGTGAGCAGCGTCGGGCCGCTGCCAGCCACGTGGACCTCGCGGCCGAGGGCGCTGGCCAGCCATTGGCGCTGCTCATCGAGCGACGGGAACACCCGGCCGGCCACGGCGGTGAAACTGTTGACGATCTCACCGGGTGCGAAGGGGTCGCCGGTTCGGAGGCGGTCGACGACGCGTCCGGTGTGTCCGCCATCGGCGAAGTCGGTTGGACGGAGCGCCGCGTAGACGCGCCGGGTCTTGTCGGCGGTGACGCCGGCCGACAGCGCGCCGTCGACGAACACGAGGACGAGCCAGAGCCCGCGCACCGGCGGCAGGACGGACAACTGTTCCCCGCGTCCTCTGGCCAGCGCCGTGCCGCCCAGGAGGAAGAACGGTACATCGGAACCGAGCCGGGCGGCGAGATCCCGCACGGCGGGATCGGATGGCTCGTACGGAAGGTTCCAGAGGCGCAGCAGCGCCCGCAGCGTCGCCGCGGCATCGCTGCTTCCGCCACCAAGCCCGGCGGCGGTCGGGATCCGTTTGCGCAGGGTGAGCCGGGCGCCCGCGCGCACACTCGCGTGCGCGCGCAGCAACGTCGCGGCCCGGATGACCAGATTCTCGGGTCCGGCGAGCGCCGGGTCGGAGCAGACGAAGGTCAGCTCGTCGGCGGGCTCCGCCAGGATCTCGTCGGCCAGGTCGATCGTTTGCAGGATGGACGCGACCTCGTGGTAGCCATCGGGGCGACGCCCCAGCACTTCGAGCGTGAGGTTGACCTTGGCGAACGCGGTGACCCGGATCGGGGAATCACCCACTCAGACCAGCCCCCGTCCCATCAGTTCCGCCGTCAGCCGCTCCCACTCGTCGAGGCTCAGCGTCTGCGCTCGGCGCATCGGATCGACGCCGACGGCGCGGAGGATGTCGGGCGCCGAGTCCTTCGGCAGCCAGAGCGTTCGGGCAAGGGCGTTGTGCAGTTGCTTCCGGGGCTGGGCGAAGCCGCCGTGGACAACGCGAAAGAACTTGTCGAGTGGGGCGTTCACGGTGGGCCGTTCGTGCAGGTCGATGACGACGACGGCCGAGTCGACCTTTGGCGGGGGAACAAAAGCCGATGCGGGCACCTCGGTCACGAGACGGGGCCGGCCGTAGACCTGAACGCTGATGGCCAGCAGGCTCAGTTCGCCGGGCTTCGCCACGATGCGCCGGGCGACCTCTTTCTGGACCATCACGACCATCCTGGACGGCCGGTGGCGCGCCTCCAGGAAGTGGCGGAGGGCCAGTGACGTGATGGAGTAGGGGAGATTGGCGACCACCTTGTACGGTCGGCCGTGGACGACGACCGCTGGATCCACGTCCAGGATGTCGGCGTTGATCAGCTCCACGTTTTCGTAGCCGGCGAGGACGTGCTTGAGCGCCTCGACCAGACCGCGGTCCACCTCGACGGCGACGACGAGCGACACCCGGTCGGCCAGCTCGCGCGTCAGCACGCCAAGCCCCGGACCCACTTCGAGGACGACGTCGCCTGGACCGAGCTCGGCTGCGGCGATGATCCGCTGGACGATGCGATCGTCGGCCAGGAAGTTCTGGCCCCGCGCCCGGTGCGGCCGCAGCCCAAACCGCCGGAGGAGCAGCCGGATGGTGGATGGGAGATCGAGGCGCTCGGGTTGCTCAGGGCCTTCCAGCATCAGAGATGGTCGTGCACCCACTGTCGATCACGCTCCCCGGCTTGCCAGCGCCAGCCAGCTCCGACCGGGCAACCCTGCGGCACCCAGGAGGAACTGCTTACCGTTGCTTTGTTCCCAACCTGGCGGGGTTCACAGACTCCTGCCGCGCAGGACCCGATCCTCAACACTACTTAGCACCCGCAGTCCCTGGGCGACGACGACCTCGAGTGGGAATTCGACCCCGGTGTAGCGGATTCCGGGTACAGGGCACCGCTAGCTCCCCATCTAGCACGACCAGAATGAATGATACGTCAACACCGCCCACGTGTCAAGGCCGGAGTGGCGCCGTTACAATGTCGGCCTTGACAGGGGACCGCCTCTGGCCTAGAGTCCTACTCGAAGGTCCTGGCGCGTTGACCAAGTAGCGGACGCTTCTACCCTGCCTTCCAGGAGGACTCGCTATGACCCCTCGCCATCGGTTCATCGCCGCCCTGGAGCGCCGCCCGCCGTCGGGCCGCGTGCCCCACTTCGAGCTGGTCTTCTTTCTGACGATGGAGGTCTTCGGCAAGGTCCACCCCAGCCACCGACAGTACAGCCAGTGGATGCAGATGACGGAGGCCGAGCGCGAGCTGCACCGCGACGACATCGCCGATCTGCACCTCGCCACCGCCGAGCGCTTCGAGCACGACGCCATTTTCCTGCACCCCAACCCCGGCACGCTGGAGGAGACCTGCCGGCTGATCGACAAAGTGCGGCAGAAGAGCGGCGACACCTACTTCCTCATGGTCCACGGCGATGCCACCTTCAGCATCCCCAAGGGGACGGACATGATGGAGTGGGCTGCCTGGGCTTACGAACATCCCCAGGAGGCCCACGACCTGGCCCGACGACGGGTGGACGACGCGCTGGAGCGGGCGAGGAAGCTCAAGACGAACGGCGGTCTGGATGGGTTCGCGCTCTGCGCTGACTATTGCTTCAACAACGGCCCATTCCTTCGTCCCGAGAAGTTCCGCGAGCTGGTGACGCCGTACCTGAAAGAGCTGATCGCCGGCTACCGTGAGCTGGGCTTCTACACCATCAAGCACACCGACGGCAACATCATGCCCATCATCGAGGACCTGGTGAGCTGCGCGCCCCACGCGCTGCACTCGCTCGATCCGCAGGGCGGCGTCGACATCGCCGACGTGAAGCGGCGCTACGGGCACCGGGTGGCGTTGATCGGGAACGTGAACTGCGGCCTGCTGGACACCGGCACGGATGAAGAGGCGATCGCGTCGGCCCGGTATGCGCTTCGTCACGGCATGCCGGGCGGCGGCTATGTCTTCTCGACGAGCAACTGCATCTACACCGGCATGCGCCTCTCCCGGTACAACCTCATCCTCGACGTCTGGCGACGCGAGGGGAACTATCACTAACTACGGGGAGTCGCGGCTCTGGCGGAGGAAGTCCTCGATGTCGCGGATAGCTTCCTCGCCGGTGGGCAGGTCCGGGACGCCGGCTGGCGCGCTCGGTTCCGGCTGAGACTCTTTCTCCGCGGCGCCAGCTTGCCCGCCCTCGCTCTCGGACCGGCCGGAGCTGCGGCGCGCCTCCCCACGCGTTCGCTTGATCGCTTCGTCGACGGTTCGCTCGAACTGTTTGCTGGTCAGGGCCAGGTCGTCCAGCTTGAGGGACATCCCAAACGCGCGGCTGATGCAGGTGAGGAGGGCCAGCGCCCCCTTCGGATTGGGTGCCGTCCGCAGATAGCTGGGGAGCGCCGCCCAGAGCGCGGCGATCGGGATGTTGGCGTCGGCCAGTGCGCTCCCCAGCACGGTCACGATCCCCGTCGGTCCTTCGTACTCAACCGGGCTGGCGCCGACCGTCTTGAGCCGCTCGTGGAGCGACTGGGGCCACGCCCAGCCACTGATTGGCACCGGATCTCGATGGGAGGCTCGGGCCAGGTAGGCCCCCAGCGTCACCGCGATGCTCACGTTGAGCGAGCGCGCGAGCTCGACGATCTCGCGCGCATACGTCCGCCAGCGCAGCGCGGGCTCGATGCCCAGGAAGAGAATCGCATCAAGTGGGCCATCCGGGTCGCGGTGCGCGTAGAACGCATGGCTCGGCCAGTCGATGCGGCGCCGCCCTTCCTCGCCCAGACGTACCCACGGCCGCGATGTCGTGAAATCGCAAAACTCGTCCGGTTGGATCTCCGCGAAGCGGGTCGCCGACCAGGTGGCGATCAGATGCCCGACCGCGGTGGTCGCCGCGTTGCCCGCATCGTTCCAGCCCGCGAACGCCGCGATGAGGACCGGCTGCCTTAGCGATGGCCGCTCGTGCAGGATGATCTCGCTCACACCCACACTCTCCCTTCGAAATCGGCAAGCCATCAACTCGGGGGGTGGAGGATAGGGGTTGGGGGACAGGGGTCGGAGTTGGAGGTGAGGGGCTACCGATCACCTCCCAACCCCCAAGACCCTATCCCCTAACCCCCAACCCCCAGGCCGATCGCTTGCCAGAGCGGGTCTGTCATTCCGAGCCCCGCAGGGCGCGGAATCTCCGCCACGGTGCACAAGGGCCACGACCGAGATTCCTCGCTGCGGCTCGGAATGACAAGTCGACCGCACGGCTATCATATCACGTGGAAGCGCCCATTCCCCAGATCCTAACCCCTCTGGTATACTACAGCACCGGGGGCAGAGGAAGCTGTCAACTGACAGCTCCTTCCTGACCGCGATACCTCCCCCGGTAAGCCGGCTGCCTCTCCGTCGACGGAGAGGCGGCCGGGGGGGAAAGTCCGACTGCTTGGAGGGTGAGTGAGTGAACGACCAGGAGCGCTTTGTCCGCACGATGCACTTTCAGTCGGTCGACCGGGTCCCGTTCTGGCCGACGCTGGGGCACTGGTCCGAGACGGTGGCCCGGTGGCGCGACGAGGGCCTGCCGGCGACCATCGCGCCGGACCAGTACTTCGCCTACGGCATCCGGGAGCGCGCGCCGGTCAACTTCCGGTTCGTCCCACCCTTCGAGTCACGGGTCGTCCGGCAGACCGAGGAGCACGTGTACAAGATCGACGACGAAGGCGTGCTGAAGGTGGACCGACGGGACAACTGGGAGCTCTCGATGCCCCACTTCCTGGAGTTCCCCGTGAAGACCCGGGAGGACTTCCACGCGCTGAAGTTCCGGATGGACCCGGACAGCCCGGCGCGCTTCCCGCCCGGCTGGCGCGAGCTATGCGCCCGCTGGCGGACCCGGCAGCATCCCCTCCACTTGATGGGGGATCGTGTTGGCGGCTTCTTCGGGCCGCTGCGCGGGATGATGGGCCTGGAGGCCCTGTCGGTGACCTTCTTCGACGACCCGGTCCTCATCGAGGAGATGATGGATGCCAAGACGGCGCTGATGATGGGGCTGATCGAGAAAGCGCTTGCCGACACGACCATCGATTACTTCGCCTTCTGGGAGGACATGGCCTACACCGGGGGACCACTCCTGTCTCCGGCGATGTTCAAGCGGTACATGGTACCCCGTTATCGGAAGGTGACCGACCTCCTGCGCTCCAAAGGGGTCGACACCATCTTCGTCGACAGCGACGGCAACGTCGACAAGCTCATCCCGCTCTGGATCGAAGCGGGGGTCAACGGCAACTATCCGCTGGAGGTGCAGTCGGGCATGGATCCGGTCGCCCTGCGGAAGAAGTACGGCCGTGACCTCGTGATGTGGGGCGGTCTCGACAAGAAGGTCCTTCGGCTCGGTCGCCAGGAGATCGAGCAGGAGGTCATGACCAAGGTGCCCTGGCTTCTCGAACAGGGCGGCTACATTCCGGGTCTCGACCACAGCGTGCCGCCGGACGTGCCATTTGCGAACTTCTGCTACTACATCGAACTTCTATGGAAGGTGATCGAGGGGTAGGTCATCCGATCGCTTCACGGGGAGATGTTGTGGAGCAACCCGTGGGCGTGGGCCCACGCCACGACTTCAGAGCGATTGCGCAGGTGGAGTTTGCTGAGGATGTTCCGGATGTGGAAGTTCACGGTGTTCTCGGAGATGACAAGCGCAAGGGCGATCTCCCGGTTGGTCGCGCCGCGCGCGACGTGTTCCAGGACTTCGTGTTCCCGGCCGGTCAGATCGACCTCATCTTCCGAGCGGTTTTTCGCTTCCTTGAGTCGAGCGAATTCGTGGAGGAGTCGCTTCGCCAGCCCCGGCGACATCGCGGGCTCGCCCTGGCGAACGCGGTCGACCAGCGCCGCGAACTCCTCCTCCCGCAGATTCTTCAGGAGATACCCCTCGGCGCCGCTCTTGATCGCCTCGAACAGGTCGTGCTCGTCGTCGGAGACGGTGAGCATGACGATCTTGGTGCCCGGCGATTCGGCCTTGATCGCCCTCGTCGCCTCCAGACCGTTGCGCCCCGGCATCGTGATATCCATAAAGACGAGCTCGGGCCGGAGCTGGCGCACCCTGGCGATCGCCTCGTCGCCAGTTCCCGCCTGACCAACCACCTGAAACCCCCATGCCCTGAGGAGGCTGGCCAGTCCGGCGCGAAACAGCGCGTGGTCGTCGACGAGGAGAACCCTCATCCTTTCCGTACCCTCCGACGGGGTCGGCCAGATTCCGGCATCGTGGAACTGCGCCACGGGGACGACAATCAACTTCAATACCCGCCGACAGGTGCGCCAGATTCCGGTCCCAGGCCCCTATTATCTCACGTCTGAGACCAGGCCACAATGCCGTCGTCGCCGCCTATTCGCTCCGATTCGTCGAACGGGATGCGGACCACGATCCGGGTGCCACGCCCCGGCGCGGTCTCGACGGCGAAGGTGCCACCGACCGATTCGGCGCGTTCCCGCATGGTCTGGAGGCCGAAGCGCGGCCATCCCGCCGAGCGAAGATGCGACGGATCGAACCCCTGCCCGTCGTCGACCACGGTCACGTTCAGATCGTGCCCATCCCGACTAATGCCGACCCGCAGGGAATCGGCCCGGGCGTGCTTGCGCACGTTGGTCAGCGCTTCTTGCACGATTCGCACGAGCTGGATCTCGGCCGCCGCGTGCAGACGAGTGTGCTCGGCGTCGGGCGCGACTTCGAGCGCGGCGTCGATATTCGATGCCTCGCCGTAACGCTCAATGTACTCCCGGAGAGCCGCCACCGCGCCGCCGTTCTGGTGCGGGGAGGTCCGGAGACCGAGGATTGCCTCGCGCACGTCAGCGTACAACTGGCGCGCCACCTCTTCGATGCTTGCCAGCTCTTTCCGGGCGTCGTCGTGTTTCCCGTCGGTAAACAGCTTCTTGAGCGTCAGCGCCTGGGCGATGACGTACCCCAGGACCTGGCCCATGCCGTCGTGCATCTCCCGGGCGATCCGCTCACGCTCTTTGAGGACGGCCACGTCCTGGACCTGCTGGTGCAGCCGCGCGTTTTCGATGGCCAGGGCCGCCCACTCGCCGATACCTCCGAGGAGACGAAGCTCCCACGACTTCGTGAGGACATCCTCGCAGAGAGCCGCTACGGCCAGGACACCCACCAGCCGTCCCTGGTAGCGCAGGGGCAGGGCGCCGAACGTGTGGAACCCGGCCCGAACCACCTCCTGGCGCAGGAACCGGGGGTCAGACGGGAGATCGTGCACGATGACGGGCTCCGGGCCTTGCGCGACCAGGCCCGGCAACCCCTCGCCGAGGCGGAACCGGGTCCGCTCGAGAAAGGCCTCCCGATAGGCTCCCCGGTGGCACCGTGTCACGATATCGTCGCCTTCCGCCAGCCAGATCTCCGCTGCGTCGGCCGAGATCACCTCGATGGCCGTGTCCAGTGCCCGGCGCAGGACATCATCCAGATCGAACGACGAGGTGACCGCTTTCCCGACCGTGAGCAGGGCGCTGAGCTCGCGGTTCCGGATCTGGGACTGCTCGAAGAGCGCGG
>JACPQP010000295.1 GCA_016190465.1 Chloroflexota bacterium | reverse complement strand
GCGCCGCCCTCGGTGATGTACTGGCGGGTCATCGCCTCCTCGTAGGTTTCCTGGAGGATGCTATCGCGGACCTCGGAGGGGATGCGCTCCATGCGAACGATCTCGTTGGTGAGGGTATCGATCTCGTCCTCGCGCATAATCTTCAGGACCATCGCCGAGAGCTCCGGTCCCAGGGTGATGAGCAACGCCGCGGCCTTGCGCTTACCCTGAATGGCCCGTCCGGCGACATCCATCGCGAACTCCTCGTCGGTCTGCTCCCGCCCCTCCCCCCTGCCGCCTCTTTCACAAGGGGAGCCAGCGGCAGGGGGGGTGCTCGGCGATCCCGTCGCTTGTTCGCCTTCCAGTCTACTGCTTCGGGTGCCCCCCGTCAATGACCTCTGGCTTCGGTAACGCTTCCTGTCGACGTAACACGTGGCTCATCATGCACTCGTCCAGCGCCCGCTCCACGGATGCCGGCCGGGCCAATAGCGCCGGCTCGGACAGGATCTGCCTCACCCGGGCCCGGGCCACGACGTCGACGGGGACTCCGCGCCGGGTCTGCCAGTCGGCGATGCTTCGTCGATCGAACAACTGGGGGAAGAAGAACTCCTGACGGAAGGTCCGCAGCGTGTGCTCGGACTCGAGGAAATGACCACCTGGCCCCACTTCCTTGATGACGTCGACCGCCAGGGTTTCGTCGGAGACCTCGATGCCCCGAAGGATCCTCTTCGCCATCGCCACGATCTCGTCACAGATGACGAGCATCTCCAGGGAGCCGAATGTGCCACCAGCCATCGTCCCCATAGTTTGGGTGAGCGTCAGGCCGGCGAGGGTGTTCAGGAAGATGCCCATCGAGGCCTCGGCCGCGGCCTGTGCATCCACCACTTTTGAATCGCAACCGGCGCCCGTGTTGAAGCTGGGGAGGCCGTAGAAGCGGGCCAGTTGGGCCATGCCGGCGCGGGCGAGGGCCTGCTCGGTGCCGGCGTAACTGCACCGCAAGGTGCTCATGTCCATGACGGGCGTGTGCGGCCCGTAGACGATGGGCGTGCCTGGCTTGAGCAACTGGGACAGGACGACGCCGACGAGGTTCTCCGCGTTGCCCTGGGCCAGCGCGCCGGCGAGGGTGGCCGGACCGGTGGCCCCCATCATCACGCCCGGCGAGTAGAGCACCGGTGCCCCGCAGGCCGCGAACTCGATCATCCCCTCGTTGTAGTCGGCCATCTGGAGTGGAGACACCGGCTGCGTGAAGAGCATGACGGAGGGTCGCCGGCGCAGCTCGCCCTCGCCGCCACTGGCCGCCGCGGCCATCTCCAGGAAGATCGCCGCGAACTCCCGGCTGGGCGCCGAGTAGATGACCGGCTTGGTCGTGTGGCGCAGGATGGCGTTGTACTCGTACAGGTAGTGCAGTTCCGGGGGGCAATCACCGGCCGCGGCGAGGGACATGATGAAATCCACGTTCGCCAGGGTGTGCCCGACCCGGGTGGCCGCCACCACGTCCGCCTCGACCGGCGGTCGCAGGACCTGGCGGTCAGAATCCCAGAAATAGGGGACCGCCGACCCGCCCAACCCGTAGTACACCCGACGCTGCTCGAGCAGCAGGTCGAAAGCGGGGTCGCGCCCGCAGAAGACGAACGACCTGGGCGCCGACGCGATGGCCCACTGGACCAGATCGCGGGGGATCCGGACCATTCGCGTGTCGGCGTCGACCCGGGCCCCGCCCCGCTGGAAGATGCGCAGGATCGCGCCGGAATCGCAGCGCACGCCACATTCCTCGAGGATCCGCAGCGAGGAATCGTGGATCCGCTCGAGGTCGCCATCCGACAGCACGCTGAGCAGGCCACCCTGCAACCCTACCTTCATCGCCGTGCCTCCTGCCCGAGTGAGGAGTACGTAGCGACGAGTTGTGTAGCACACCTCGAGCACGTTGCCCAGCGTCGCCGATCTGCCCGTCTGCTGTCACAGTGCATCACGTAGCAACTATGGTACTCCTTTGACTTCGCCTGTCAATAGATCTGTTGTCGTCGATGAGTTTCTTCACCTTGGCGGAGATCCCTTCCCAAGCCACGGACGCGTCCTCCTGCTGAAACGTCGCCCGGGCGTAGGCCCGGGTCCTGGTCAAGCGGGCAAAGCGTCCGATGCAGTGGAGGGCTCGCGGGTTCGGCAGAAGTCGAAGAACGTGACCGTCCGGGTGCGGCGGCCACCCGGCTCGTCGACGTCGAGCGGCATACCGTAGGTGAGATACTCGTGGACGGCCTGGTGGCGCGCCATCCCGACGGCGTCGACGTTCTCCAACTGGAAGATGGCGCGGTCGGCCTGATTCTCGGTCAGCCACGGGTTGAGCCGCAGCAACGCGAGGCGGAGGCGGCTCCGAAGCAGCACCTCCCGCTCGCCGTCACGCTCGCGGGCCAACGCCTCCCGAGGCACGGAGACGTAGACCAGCCTCCGAAGGAGATCGCGGGCCGGAATCTCGGCCTCGTTCAGTTCGGTGAGCCTGTCGAACTGGACGACCATCTTACGATGCCGCCACCTCGATGACGACCGCCTGAGGATGCTCCCGCTCTTCTGGGATGGGCCGATTGAGCGCCTTCAGCGTTTCCAGGTAACCTTCGATCGCCTCTTTCGCGTTGGCCACCGCTTCTTCCCGTGTGTCGCCTTGCGTATTGCAGCCGGGTAGCGCCGGCACGCGCACGGAATAGCCGCCTTCTTCCGGGTCGGGGGTTATGAACACGGTGTAGCGTCTCATCGCAGCTCCTCCAGGTTCTCCGGGGTCAAGCCAGCGTCCTTCAGCATATCGTTGAGCAGTCCCAGTCGGAGGGTCTTTCCCGCGTGGATAGGGACGACGACGATGCCAGGCTTCGTCGGATGGGCAAAGAAGCGGTGTGACCCGCGTTGTCGTACGAAATACCAACCGTCTCGCCGCAGAGCTCGGACAAACTCGGCTGCGGTGATCCGTGGAAGCTTCGGACTCATGCCTGACCGCTCACTGCAGCGCGGTACTCCGCTTGTTGGGCGAGCCAGGTCTTATAGACGCTGGCCCACTCGCCAAAGTCCAGCACCCAGCTATCGTCCTCAGGCTCTTCGCCGCTCACGTACGCAGCGTAGAACGTCTCGGACCGAATCCCGTATCTGCGTTCGAAATCCAGGAGTTCCTCTTCAAAAGCGTGAATGTCGGCGAGTATTTCGCGCAGTCTCATTACTCCCCTCCGGAGCCCGGCTTCGTTGAGTTCGTCGATCTCCTGGTATTATGCGACATACTGTACCACCACTCTCTCTTACCCCTACTCCATACATCACCGCTTGAGTTCATCTCGGAACCGTTGAGGCGTGAGATCAATCTCCCGAAGGATCTCCCTTAACAGAGGACGAGCCAGGTCACGACCCGGATGGTTTGGCACGGTTGTCGCCCTTCCATCCGGGTGCCGATAGAAGACGTGACTTCCCTTCTGGCGGACAACCTGAAACGCCAACCGCAGAAGGACCTTCTCGATGGTCCGAAAATCGACCGGGGCGAGCCTGTTCACCCATCGACCTCGACTTGCTGAAGGCCAACGAAATGAGGCGGTTCCTCGATGACCCCCTCCTCGATGCACAACTCCAGAACCTCTTTCAGGTTCCGGTGGAGTTCGTCCAGGGTGGCCCCCTGGGTGTGGGCGCCGGGAACGCCCGGAACAAGCCCGACGTACAACTGGGTCTCGGGGTCCCATTCCACATACGCGGTGAACGTTTTCGCCACGCGCGGTTGACTTGGCATACTGTGCTCCTCGCCAGAACTGGTTGTCGGCGGCCCAGCGGGTCTGTCGCCTGGCGGATCTCAGGCGTATCCCAGCTCCGCCAGCAGCCGGTTCATCTTCGCCACGGCCGCGTCACGCTCACGCTCCAGCTCGCGCAGCCGCGCCAGCGCTTCGCCGACGTCGACGCGCTCCTCTTCGGTGCTCGTGTCGACGTAGCGACTGATGTTCAGATTGTAGCCGTTCTCCTCGATCTCGTCACGGTCGGCCACGTGGGCGAAGCGCGAGACGTCCTCGAACTTCAACGAAGCATCGACGATGGCCCGGATGTGCGCTCGGGGGTCGCCTCCCTTGACTTCGCTCGCGGTCGCCACTATGCTGCTGTGGACGGGACAGTCCGACCCCCTCTCCGCGCCCGCCCCTATCAGGAACGACCCACTCAGGAACGGCGGGCCAGGGGCACGAACAGTCCAGACGGACTGTTCGTGGGTCGACGACAGAGCCGGAGCGGATTCACCGATGAAACCGGTGAAGAGGAAGCGTGAGCGCCTGGACACCCTGCTGGTCGAGCGCGGGCTGGCCGAGACGCGGGAGAAGGCCCGCGCGCTCGTCCTGGCAGGCGAGGTCACCGTCGACGGAAGGGTCGTGACCAGGCCGGCGGCGCTGGTGGCCACCGACGCCGATGTCGCGGTCAAGGCGCCGTTGCCGTACGTCAGCCGTGGCGGGTTCAAGCTCGCCCACGCTCTCGACCAGTTTGGCCTCGACGTCGACGGCCAGGTCGTCGTCGACGTGGGCGCGTCGACAGGGGGCTTCACCGACGTGCTCTTGCAGCGGGGCGCGGCGCGCGTCTACGCGGTGGACGTGGGGTACGGCCAGCTCGATTGGCGACTCCGGCAGAACCCGCGGGTGGTCGTGCTGGAGCGGACCAACGTGCGCTATCTGGAGTCGCTGCCCGAGCTGGTCTACGGCGCGGTCATCGATGTCTCGTTCATCTCGCTGGCGCTGGTTCTGCCCGTGGCGCTTCGCCTGCTGCGGCCCGACGGCTGGATCATCGCGCTGATCAAGCCGCAGTTTGAGGCGGGACGGGAGGAAGTCGGCAAAGGCGGAGTCGTTCGCGACCCCCGCGTGCACCGCGCGGTCGTCGAGCGTGTGCTGGGCCTCGCCCGGGACCTGGGGCTGTCGATCCACGGCTGTGTGGAGTCGCCGATTCGCGGTCCAGCGGGCAATCGAGAGTTTCTGGCCTATCTCCGCCGCGAGGGGGCGGGGCTGCCGCTCGACGCGGCGGTCGCCAGTTGTCTTGGCCACCATCAGTTGCCGACGAGCTAGTTGGTGATCCGAAAACAAGTGCTCTTTCTCTACAACGCGCGGATCCAGCGCGCGGTTGACCTGGCCCACCAGTGTGCGAAAACCGCCGCGCAGGTGGGAGCGACCACCTGGGTGGTCAGCAGCGCCGACGAGGTGATGGCCCAGGCGCGCCTGGCCGAGGCCGACATCGCCGTTGCGCTGGGCGGTGACGGCACGGTATTGCGTGCCGCTCGCCTGGCGCACCCGGCCGGCGTGCCGATCGTCGGCGTGAATCTGGGCGAGCTGGGATTTCTCGCCGAGCTCGACCCCGACACGGTCGTCGAGCGTCTGCCCGATTTTCTGACTGGCGGCGGCTGGATCGAGGAGCGGCTCGTCCTCCGCGCGGAGGTCGTCCGACACGACGCGGAGCCCCTGACCTTCGCCGCGCTGAACGACGTCTACGTCGGGCGGGGAACGCTCTCGCGCGTGGTCCGGGTCCGCACGACGATCAACGACGCTCGCTTCACCACCTACTTCGGCGACGGTCTTATCGTGGCGACGCCCACCGGCTCAACCGCCTACAACCTCGCCGCCGGGGGCCCGGTCGTCGATCCCCAGCTCGCTCTGATGGTCATCACTCCCGTGGCGCCGTACCTCGCGTTTCGCCATCCGCTCGTCGTGCCCGGCGATGCGTGCATCGAGCTCGAACCGTTCAGCGACGGACCCATTGGCCTGACGATCGACGGCCAGATCGATCTCACCATCGAGAGCGGGCAGCGCGTGCGGGTCACCCGCGACCCCAAACCCAGCTACTTCCTGCGGAGCCAGCCCCCCACCTACTTCTACCTCACCCTCACCCAGCGTCTCAAGCCTGACCGCTTCTGGGGCGGGTAACCGCTTGGGGGATAGGGGCTTGGGGCTGGGGGGTTAGGGGCTACCGACCCCCAACCCCCGTACGTCCTCAGTGTCGGCGGAGGGCGGGGAACCGTGCTGCCCAAGCCAGGACCAGTCCGGCGCACACGGCGGCGCTCGCGCCCACGGCAAGCGGCGCGCTGGCGGCCGTGGCGAGCCCGCTCACGACGAGGGTGCCCAGGGGCGCGCTGCCGATGGCCAGGGTGAGCGCGCCCATCATCCGACCGCGAACGGCGTCCGCCGAGGTGCCCAGGATGATCGTGCTCTGAAAGGCGCTGAAGGCCGAGTGGGCCAGCCCGGCCAGCAGCAGCAGGGCGACCGCGAGGCGGTAATCGGCAGATGTGGAAAAGGCGACTAACAGCAGACACATCGACGTCGAGCCGGCGATGAACAGCCGACCGACACGTTTCGGCTGACCGAGCGCGGCCAGCCCGACTGCGCCGACAAGTGAGCCGATCCCATCGGCCGCAGCGAGCAGGCCGAGACCGATCGGCCCTGCCCGCAGCACGTCACGGGCGAACACCGGAAGCAGGCTCTGATGGGGGAAGGCGAAGAAGTTCATCGCGACCGTCACCGCCAGCACGCCAACGATCGCTTCGCTGCGACGGATCTCGCTCCAGCCATCGGCCAGATAGCGAAGCATGCTCACGCGTCGCACGGCGATCGACGCCGCGGGCACGGCCATCCAGAGCAGCAGTGCGAGCTCGGCCATGTAGATGAGGCCAAGCAACACGTAGCAGCCTGGATAGCCGAGCAGCAGAATGAGCGTGCCGCCGACGAGTGGCCCGATCGCCTTGGTCACGTTCATCGAGGCGTTATCGAGGAGGATGGCGTTCAGCAGCAGTTCTTTCCCGACGAGGTCCGGCACGAGCGCTCGGCGCGTCGGCCAGTCGATCGCCCAGGTGAATCCCAGGCACAGGCTCGCCAGCGCGGCCCACTCGAACGTGAAGGAGCCGCGCCCGACCAGTATAGCGACGGCGCCGGTGACGAGCAGGTTGACGAATTGCGTGGCGGTGATCAGCTTCCGCCGGTCGAACTGGTCGGCAAAGGCACCGCCAAAGAGCCCGAACACCATCATGGGCAGGCTGCGGTAGAACCCAATCAGCCCGACGTGCCACGGCGAGTTGGTCAGCTCCAGTACCAGCCAACCGACGACGATTATGTCCATCCACCGGGCGAAGTGCCAGAGCGACGTGGCCACCCAGAGGGTGCGGAAGGCGGGTGAGTCGAAGGGCCGGAGCGCCGCCACACGTGGACGCGCGGCGGCAGGAGCGCCATACGGTTGACTCATAGCCCGGATCATACACGCTGGATTGAGGTCCGACAATACGGCGCCGGATCCTTGACGCTCCGCGGTGCGTCCCCGTATAATACTGGTGCGGGGGCGTAGCTCAGCGGGAGAGCATTGCGTTCGCATCGCAGGGGTCAGGGGTTCGAATCCCCTCGCCTCCACCCGCCTCTGAATCTGCTTCTGTCGACCACCACATCCTCGGCATCCACCACGTGAGGGAAGGGGTGCCCAACCAGCTCGCCTGGGACCTGGGCTTCCTCGCCTTTGGCGCGGCCCTGGTCGCCGTCGGCTGGCTGCTGGTGCAGGCCGCGCAGCGGCCAGCGGCGCTCGCGGCGATACCGGTGGAAGAGGAGCGCCGGGCGGCGTGATCGCTGGCCCGGAGCGCCCGGCGTATCCGCAACGACGGAGCCTCGTGTACAATAGTTGCCAGCGCTGAGGCAGCCGATGGCGGAGATGATCCCGGATATTCGGGCGACGACCCGTGGGCTCACGTGGCGTGGCCACCCCCTTCGGCGCCCGGGGTCCAAGTGGGTTGCGGAAAGTCCCTTAACGGCTCCGGGTAGGTCCAGGAAGGGCTGCGGCCCTTCCTGGCGGGGTTTGGGGTGTCCCCAAAACCATCATAAACTTTCTGATACCTACTCAGCGCAGAATTGCCGGGATCCGAAGCTGTGAGCAGACGAGCGCCCTGACCGGGACGAACGGGAACCGCGGATGAACGAGGATCGCATCCTGCGCTGCGACGATGCGGCGTTCGGTCGGCCAAACCGTGAGACCGGCTGCCGATGACGGCGATCGACACCACTGATTCGCTCTGCGCCGTATTGCCGGCTGGCCGGCCGACGCGCTTCCCCACGTCATTCGGCAATCTGGGGGCGGCCGACGTCACCTTCAAGGGGGGGCTGAGCGCGCCGGTCCACGCCTGGTTTCGCCTGACCTACAGCTTCTCGCCGCAACTGGTGCGGGCGCTGCTCACCCGTCTGGACACGGCGCCCCACCATCACATCCTCGACCCCTTTGCCGGCGCGGGCACCACCGTCATCGAGTGCCTCTGGCAGGGCCACCGCGCGCTGGGTATCGACATCAACCCGTTCTTCGTCAAGCTCGGTCGCGTCTCGACACGCTGGTCGGCAGACACCCGCGCGCTCGGCGCGGCGATCGACGAGCTGCTCGCTCGAGTGCGCCAGCACCGCAGCCGCTTGCAGGGGAAGACGCTCGACGCGGTGCTGGTCGAGACCGGCCTGGCGCTACCGCGGCTCCACAACCCGCTGCGCTGGTGGCGGGGCGACGTGCTGGCCGACCTGCTCCTGCTGAAGCAGGCGATCTCCACCGCCTGCCTCTCGGTTGACCAGTGCGAGCTCCTCGAGGTGGCGCTCGCCGGCATCCTGCTCGGCGTGGCAAACATCCACCGAAATCACCCCACCCTGACTTTCTGCGATCGGAATGGCGAGCGGATCGACGCGGTCGAGCGTTTCACCGCCCACGCGCAGCGGATGATCGCCGACCTTGCCGCCTGTCGCGAGCGCAGAGACCATGGAGCCGGGACGGTGATCGAAGGCGACAGCACCGACCTGGCCAGCGTGCCCGGCCTGGCCACGGCGCACTTCGACCGCGTCGTGACGTCGCCGCCGTATCCGAACCGCATCAGTTACGTCTGGGAGACCCGGCCGCACCTGTATTTCCTCGACTTGCTCACCAGCGCTCGCGATGCGGGCGACCTGGACCAGCGAACGATTGGCGGCACCTGGGGGACGGCCACGTCGTCGCTCGTCGGCCGGACGATCCCTCCCTCCGACGAGGCGGTCGCCGAAGCGATTGGGAAGACGGTCGGCGCGATTCGCGAGCGCGACCCCCTGATGGCGAACTACGTGTCCAGATACTTCAATATGATGGCGGCCCACCTGGCGAGCCTGCCCACGCTGCTGCGGCCAGGCGCCCGCTGTGCCTACGTGGTGGGAAACTCGCGCATCAAAGGGGTCGAGGTCTTCACCGACGTGGCGCTGGCCACGCTGTTTGACCGGTACGGCTACCTGGTCCGGGAGATCGTGATCGTCCGGCGGCGAGGCGGCCGCAAGCAGCTCTACGAGGCCGTCGTCTTCGCCGACTGGCCGGCTTGACCCGGGTGCTCGCTATCGACTACTCTCGCATCACTGAAACGGAAGCTGGTAGAATAAAGGAGGGACACGCTCGTGCTCTACGAGTTGCGAAGCTACTGGGTCGAGCCATCGCTGCTGCAAGCGTACCTGGCCTGGGCGAACGATCGTGCCCTGCCGGTGTTGCAGGGAGAGTTCGGTTTTCGCGTGCTCGGCTTCTGGTCGGTCGCCGACGCCACCGGCACCGTCGAAGACGATCCGCCGAACGTCGTCTGGATCATCGCCTGGCGCGACCGGGCCGAGCGCGAGGCCGGCTGGGAGACGGCGACGAGGTCATCGGCCTGGCTGGCAGCGCGCGAGGGCATCCCGAAGTTCCATCGTAAGCCGGGCAACTTCAAGTTCCTGACGGCGATCCCGCGCTCGCCGCTTCAGTGATGAGGAGATTATGTTGACAGGTCAGCAAGCGGACCGGCCCGGCAGCACCACCTATGCCGCGGCCGGGGTTGACGTCGAGGGCGAAGAGCGCGGCATGGGCGGGCTGCTGGCCTGGGCGCAGCAGTCATTCACCCTCCGCCTGGGACCTGGTCGGCCTTGCCTACCGCTCGGCTATTACGCCAACGTCCTGGACCTCGGGAACGGGACCGGGCTGGCCATCTCCACGGATGGCGTGGGCACGAAGCTGTTCATCGCCGAGCTCATGCACAGATACGACACCGTCGGCATCGACTGTATCGCGATGAACGTCAACGACGTGCTCTGCGTGGGCGCCGAGCCCATCGCCATGGTCGACTACGTCGCGGTGGAGGCGCCGCACGCCGATTTCCTGGAGCAGCTCGGCCGGGGGCTCTACGAGGGCGCCCGGCGGGCCCGGATCACCATCCCCGGCGGTGAGCTCGCCCAGGTCCGCGAGATGATTCGAGGTGTGCGGCCCGGCTATGGGTTCGACCTGGTCGGCACCGCTGTCGGCACAGTTCCGCTCGACCGCATCATCGTCGGGGAGCGCGTCGAGCCGGGCGACAGCGTCGTCGGCCTGCGGAGTTCTGGCCTCCACTCGAACGGTTACACCCTGGCTCGCCGGGTCTTCTTCGACCGACTCGGCTGGACGGTCGACCGCTATGTGCCGGAGTTTGGCCGGTCGCTCGGCGAGGAGCTGCTCGAGCCGACGCGAATCTACGTTCCTGAAGTGCTTGACATGCTGCGGGCCGGTCTCGACATCCGGGGCCTGATCCACGTCACCGGCGATGGGTTCCTGAACCTCGTCCGGCTGAAGGCGGAGGTGGGCGTCGTCGTCGAGCAACTCCCCGAGCCGCTCGCGGTGTTCGCCGTGCTCCAAGAGGCCGGCGGCGTGACCGACGAGGAGATGTACAGCGTTTACAACATGGGGATCGGCTTCTGCGTCGTCGTCCCCGAGCGGGACGTCGAGAGGGTCATCTCCATCGCTCGGAGCCACGGCGTCGAGGGATACCGAATCGGCTACACCGTGGCCGACGCCCGACGCACGGTTCGGCTCGAGCCGCTCGGGCTCATCGGCCGGGGCAGCGCCTTTCAGCGGGCCGGGACGAACCGGTAGCCGCAGATGAAGGCCGCCCTCACCCCCTACCCCCCACTCCCCGTGGGAGAGGGGCAGGGGGTGAGGGCGGCGTACTCAGGCGGCCCGCTTCTCCTGGCGCAGCCAGCGCTCGATCTGGACGAGCGTGTAGGTGTTGAGCACGTTCCGCGGCTCGAGCCAGCCCCGCCGCGCCATCGCGACCGCGTAGCGCAGGTGGGCGAGTGCGCCGCTGCTGTGTGCGTCGGTATTCGTGGCGATCAGTCCGCCGTGCTCCTTGACTCGGCGGGCGTCCAGGTCGTTCAGGTCGAGCCGCTCCGGATTCCCATTGATCTCCAGCGCCACCCCTCGCTCGGCCGCCGTCCCCACGATCGCCTCGAGGTCGATATCGCAGGGCGGACGACGGTCCAGGCGCCGGCCGGTCGGGTGATTCAGCATATGGACATGGGGGTTGCCGATCGCTCGGATGATGCGACGAGTGAGTTGCTCGCGTGGCTGCCTGAGCGCGGAGTGGACCGAGACCGTCACGAGGTCGAGCGTTGCCAGCACCTCGTCGGGGTAGTCGAGCGCGCCATCGGGAAGGATCTCGACCTCGGCGCCATGAAGCACCCG
>JACPQP010000024.1 GCA_016190465.1 Chloroflexota bacterium | reverse complement strand
TGGCCATCTCCCTGGCCACCACGGTGTTCGTCTTTCTGGTGGCGATCCCCATCGGGATCTTCTCGGCCACCCACAAGTATTCGGTTCTCGATTACGGCGCCACGTTCGTCGGGTTCGTCGGCCTCTCCGTCCCGGGCTTCCTTCTCGCCCTGGTCCTGCTGTGGCTGAGCTACAGCGCGTTCGGCGCGAACATGAGCGGTCTCTTCTCCCCCGAGTTCGTCGATGCCCCCTGGAACGCGGCCAAGGTGCTCGACATGGTCAAGCGCATCTGGTTCCCCATCATCATCATCGGGATGGGGGGCACCGCCGGCCTCATCCGGGTCATGCGGGCCAACCTGCTGGACGAGCTTCAAAGGCAGTACGTCATCACGGCGCGGGCCAAGGGCGTTCCCGAGGGGCAACTGCTCTTTCGCTACCCTGTCCGGATCGCCGTCAACCCCATCATCAGCACGGTCGGCTGGGTCCTCCCCCACATCGTCGGCGGCGAGGTGCTCGTGTCCATCGTGCTCAACCTCCAGACCACCGGTCCGGTGCTCCTCCAGGCGGTCCGGACGCAGGACATGTACCTGGCCGGGAGCATCACGCTCATCCTCAGCCTCCTGACCGTGGTCGGAACGCTCGTCGGCGACCTGCTCCTCGTGTGGCTCGATCCACGGATCCGGTTCGGGGGAGTCGGAGAATGATGGGGCTGTGGGGGCACGGTAGGGGCACCCCCCTGTGGGTGCCCCGGCCTGGAGGACGACCGTGGCGGTGATGGCGAAGCCCACCAACCGGACCGAGATGACGAGCCAGGAGAAGGAGCGGTACTACCAGGCCACCCAGTGGCAGTTGATGTGGTGGAAGTTCCGAAAGCACCTGCTGGCCAAGGTCGCCCTGGGCGTCCTCGGCGTACTCTACTTCGCCGCGCTGTTCGCGGAGTTCGCCAGCCCCTACGGCCCCGCGACGCGGTTCGAAGGCTACGAAGACGCGCGGCCCAGCCCGCTGCACATCGTTGGCCAGGGGGCCGACGGCGGACTCCACGGTCCCTTCGTCTACCAGCTCAAGCCCGAGCTGGATCCGAAGACGTTTCGGAACCGGTACGTCGAGGACACGTCGAAGATGGTTCCCATCCAATTCTTCGCCCGGGGCGAGCCCTACAAGCTCTGGGGCCTCATCCCTGCGGACGTCCACCTTTTCACCACGGACGGGGCGCCAGTCCTCCTGTTCGGCACCGATCGGCTGGGCCGGGACCTCCTCTCCCGGACCGTGTACGGGGCCCGCATCTCCCTGTCCATCGGCTTCGTGGGGGTCGGCATCAGCTTCGTGCTCGGCTTGATCATCGGCGGCATCTCCGGGTACTTCGGAGGTGTCCCGGACCTCGTCATCCAGCGCATCATCGAGTTCATTCTTTCGCTCCCGACCATCCCCCTCTGGATGGCGCTCTCGGCCGCGCTGCCCCGGGAGTGGTCTGTCGTCAAGACCTACTTCTTCATCACGATCATCCTGTCGCTGATGTCGTGGACCACTCTGGCTCGGCAGGTGCGGGGCAAGCTCCTCTCGCTGCGAGAGGAGGACTTCGTGGTATCCGCGCGGCTGGTGGGATCGAGCGAGGCCCGCATCATGGCGGTTCACCTGTTCCCGTCGTTCACGAGCCACCTCATCGTGACCCTCACGCTGATGGTACCCGGCATGATCCTCGGCGAGACCGCGCTCAGCTTCCTCGGGCTGGGGATGCAGGCGCCGGCGGTGAGCTGGGGAGTGCTCCTTCAGGACGCGCAGAACGTCGTGACGATCGCCCAGCATCCCTGGCAGCTCATCCCCTGTCTCTTCGTCATCGTCACGGTCCTGATGTACAACTTCCTGGGAGATGGGCTGCGGGACGCCGCAGATCCCTACGCGGTGTAAGGGTGTAAGATCCATGGCCCACGAGGGGAAACTCCTGGAGATCAGATCACTTAAGACCTACTTCTTCTTCGACGAAGGCATCGTGCGGGCCGTCGACGGCGTCTCCCTCTCGCTGGAGGAGGGCCAGACGCTCGGGATCGTCGGCGAGTCGGGCTGCGGCAAGAGTGTGACGGCTCAGTCGATCTTGCAGATCGTCGGCGCCGGCGGGCGGATCGTCGACGGCGAGATCCTCTTTCGTCGCAACACCGAGGTCGTGGACCTCGTGCGATTCAAGTCCACCAGCGAGGAGATCCGGCAGATCCGCGGCCGAGACATCGCGATGATCTTTCAGGAGCCGATGACCGCCTTCTCGCCGGTGTATGCGGTGGGGAAGCAGATCGCGGAGGCGATCCTTGTCCACACCGACGCGACGCCACGCGAGGCGCGCGAACGGGCGATCGAGCTGCTGGGAAAGGTCGGAATCCCTCAGCCCCGCCGGAGAGTCGACGCCTATCCCTTCGAGCTTTCGGGCGGTATGCGGCAGCGGGCGATGATTGCGATGGCGCTGGCTTGCGACCCCACCATTCTCATCGCCGATGAGCCGACGACGGCCCTCGACGTGACGATCCAGGCGCAGATCCTCGATCTCCTGAAGAGCATTCAACAAGAGATGGGGATGGCCATCATGATCATCACTCACAACATGGGCGTCATCGCCGAGATGGCCGACATCGTGGCCGTGATGTACCTGGGCAAGGTCATCGAGAGCGCTCCCGTCTGGGAGCTCTTCGATCATCCTCGCCACCCGTACACGATCGCTCTGCTGAAATCCATCCCGATGGTCGAAGAGGAGGTGAAGCAGCGGCTGGAGTCGATCAAGGGCACCGTTCCGGACCCCTACAACCTTCCTGGCGGATGCCGGTTCCATCCGCGCTGCGGTGCGTACCGGCCGGGGACCTGCGACGCGAGCGAGCCGCCGCGGGTCGAGGTCTCGCCGGGGCACGTCGTCAGTTGTTTCCTGGTGGGAGGGGACGATGGGCGGTAACGGGATCCTTCTCGACGTCCGCAACCTGAGGAAGTACTTTCCACTCCAGCAGGGCTTCCTGCGGCGGGTCGTCGGACATGTGCGAGCGGTGGACGACGTGAGCCTCGCGATCCAGGAAGGGGAAACGCTGGGCCTGGTCGGCGAGTCCGGCTGTGGCAAGACGACGGTTGCCAAGGCGATCCTCCGCGCGGTGGAGCCGACGGCGGGCGAGATCCTCTTCCGAGACGATGGCGGCTTCGTCGACGTCGCGCGACTGCAAGGGCCCGAGCTCAAGAAGGTCCGCCGGAACATCCAGATGATCTTCCAGGACCCGTTCTCCTCCCTGAATCCGCGGCAGCGGGTGCGGGATATCATCGGCGAGCCGCTCTACGTGAACGGTGTGGCCAAGGGCAAGGACCTCGAGAAGCGAGTCAGCCATCTCATGGCCGCGGTCGGCCTGCGACCGGAGTACATGATCCGCTACCCCCACGCCTTCTCGGGCGGGCAGCGGCAGCGCATTGGGATCGCCCGGGCGCTGGCGCTGAACCCCAAGCTCATCGTCTGCGACGAACCCGTCTCGGCCCTCGATGTCTCGATCCAGGCGCAGATCCTCAACCTCCTCAAGGACCTCCAGGACGAGTTTGGGCTGACCTACCTCTTCATCTCCCACGATCTCGGCGTCGTGCAGCACGTCAGCGATCGGGTTGCCGTGATGTACGTGGGCCGGCTCGTGGAGGTCGCGCCGACGCAGGAGCTATTCAAGCAGCCCCGTCACCCCTATACCGAGGCGCTCCTCTCGGCGTCGCCGAAGCCGCATCCCCGGTTCCGGGGCAAGGCCAGAATCCTCTCGGGGGAGGTGCCCGATCCCTCGCACACGGCGACCGGTTGCTACTTCTCCTCCCGGTGTCGCTACGCGCAGCCTGTCTGCGCCCAGGAGTACCCACCGCTCCAAGCCGTGAATGCCAGTGCTGAGAGGGCGAGCGACCACCTGGT
This sequence comes from Chloroflexota bacterium, assembly GCA_016190465.1. Classification (GTDB taxonomy): domain Bacteria; phylum Chloroflexota; class UBA6077; order FW602-bin22; family JACPQP01; genus JACPQP01. Next base: position 7,788 of record JACPQP010000024.1, on the reverse strand, counting down.
GGCGTGCCACCACGCGGAGAAGCTCTCGCTGGTCGGGATCTGAGTACGTCAGGTCGTGTCCCCGAGCTTCACGGCCTCGGCGATCCGCATCCGCGCCAGCAGCCAGCTCAGGCCGGCCACGGCCAGTAGCAGGATCGCGGTGAAGATCGCGTAGATCCGCAGGATGTCGACCCAGGCGATCTGGACCACGAACGGCGGGATCCGGGGATTACTCCCGCTCTGCACCTGAAGGAACGGGATGAACAGCAGGCTCGACAGCACGCCGAGGCCGGTGCCCGCCGCCACCCCTGTCGCGATCAGGGTGAGTTGCTCGAAACTCAGGAGCATCCGCATCTGGGCCACCGACAGGCCGATGGTCCGCAGCATGCCCAGCTCGATCGACCGCCGCCGGAACGACAGGAACGAGTAGAGGAGGAACCCCAGCGCGGTCAGGAGCGTCGAGGCGAGAAAGCCCACCGACAGGAGACCGAGGATGCCCTGTCGCTCGGGGCGCAGCCGCTCCCCGTCCATCTTCCCGCGCGCGTCATACGTCTTCACGACGCGCAGCCCCAACTGTTCCAGGCCCGTGACGACCGCCCGGGTATCGGTGCTGGGGGCCGTCCGCAGGAGCACGTCGTACGGCTGCTGCCCCCCCATCCGGTCAAACAGATAGGTCAGGTTGGCGACGAAGAATGGGGTCGCGTCCGGGTAGAGCGTCGAGAACAGGTCGGTGGACCCGACGATGGTCAGTGGCACGTCGAACATCCCCACGTCGGTCCCGACGCGCAGGTTGACCGCGTCGCCCACCGAGAGACCCTGCGCCGCGAGCAGCGCGGTCGACGCCACGGCAGCCCGGTTGTTGCTGGCCAGGAGGTTCATCAGGGCCCCGAGCGAATCGCGGGCGAAATCCCGGCGGAAAAAGGCTACCCGGGGAAACTCGCTCCGGTCGATCCCGACGACCTTCCCGATCACCGTCCGGTCTCCCAGCCGCACCTGGGTGGGAAAGTAGGCGATCCGGGCCGCCTGGAGCACACCGGAGACCCGAAGGTGCTCGGAGACAGGCAGGAAAGTCCAGTACGAAGTCTCCTTTCCCGAGCCGGAGCTGCGCCCCGCGCTCGCCCCACCGCTGCGGTCCGGATCCGGCAGGGTTCGGTCGCCGGCCTCGACCAGGCGCACGTCAGCCCCGACGTCGTAGTAGGTCCGATCCGCCAGGTTTCGATCGAGCGTCAGGGCCATTGAGGCGGTGAAGCAGGCCAGGCTCAGGGTCAGGATGATCAGGAGCATCGGGCCCGCGTAGTGCCCCCACGCCCGTTCGAGCTGACGGAGCGCGAGCAGGAGCGAGATGCCGGCCAGCGGCTGGACCAGGCGGGCCACGAGCGCCAGCAGCAGCGGGACCACGCGGATGACGATCAGAGCCATCGCAAACACGAAGAGGGTCGGCACCAGGAAGAGCAGCGGGTTCCGGAAGGGGTCGTCCGCGGCGGGAGCCACGTCGCGACCCAGGAGGGAGATGGTGCCGCGCTGTCTCAACATGAGGTACCCGTAGAGGGGGACGATGAGCAGCAGGAAATCCAGGTAGAGCCGCTGCCACCACGGCCCCTCGGCCGAACGGGCGGTCAGTTGCTTGTAGGTGATGATGGTGTGCCGCGTGGCGGCCAGCGCCGGCAGCAGGCTGGCGAGCACCGAGATGACCACGGCGCCGAGCCCCAGGGTCACGCTCGGCCAGGACAGCCTGATGGCCAGCCCCTCGCCCAGCCCGAACACCAGGAACGACCGAGTCTGGCCGATGGCCCGGGCGACCGCCGGTCCCAGCACGGCTCCCGTGGCCAGAGCGATCGCACCGAGGATCAAACGCTCGAGCAGATACAGTCCCACGATCTGCAACCCCGACGCGCCGCGGGCGCGCAGCACGGCGATCTCATTGCGCTGACGCTGGACGACCAGGTTCGCGATGAGGACGATGAAGTAGACGGTCAACCCCACGATCGGGATCGCGAAGACGGCGAGCAGGATCGTCAGCAGGTTCACCGCCCGCTGAAACGAGGTCAGGGCCTCGACCGGCGACACGTCCAGGGCGACGTCGGACAGGAGCATACTCGCCATCGTCTGCACCGTGGTGATCCGGCCCAGCAGGAGCGGTACGTCCGGTGTGTGCACGCCCCGCCCGTCGAACACGAAGTACCACACGGCCAGACCGAGCCGGCTGTGTTCGGCTGGCAGCGCCCGACTGAAGACCAGATCCTCCCGGGTCAGGAAGACGTCGGTGAAGGACTCCGGAGCGTAGAGCCAGAAGGGGTGGTGGCGGTTCACCGGGCGCCAGAGGCCCGCGACGCGCACGGGAATCTGCTGCACCCTGTCCGCCGAGAAGAGGCCATCGCTCATCAGGATGAACCGCTCGCCGACCATCAAGCCGATCGCGTTGGCCTTGGCCTCCGAGACCAGGACCTCGACGGAGTCGCCATCTCCGGCGCCCTCTCCCCCTGGGAGGTCGTGAGGGCCCGGAAAGCTGCCCTCGACGAGCCTCACGTGCTCGGCCAGACCGTCGACGAACCCGAGCGACACCCGGCCGAGGCTCTGGCCGGGGTCCTGGTAGGCGGACCCTTCCGTGGGATGGAGAGCCAGGTCCTCGGTCCGTACGTAGCGGACCCGCAGTTGGACCGGTAGGCCGAGAAGCGCGGCGGCACGCTCCGCGAAAAACTGGTTGGCGGCCTCGTACTCCTTCCGCTCGACGACCCGGCTCCAGCCGCCTCCCCCGCGGAACAGAAAGGCGAAGGGGGGACGCTTGTGCGTTCGTCCCTCGTCTTCCAGCAAGATCGTCTCGGAGAGCGAGTTGGTCAGCAATCGCTGCTGGACGCCGTCGGCGTACAGGGGAATGCTCATCGCCAGGGCGACGGCGACAAACAGGCCGAGCGCCAGGCAGGCCATCAGGCCAGGCTCACTCCCGAGCCGGCGGGCGGCCATGATCAGGATCGACCTGAAGATCGACAGGAACCGGCGCAGGACCCATATCTCTCGCCTCACGGTCCGACCACTTCCTGCCCTTCATCCACGCCACTCATGATCTCCATCCGTTCTTCGCCCCGGAGCCCAACCTTGACCGGAACCCGCCGCTGAAGCTCGCCCTCCTGGACCACGAGAAAGTCCTTTCCCTGGTAGGTGCGGACCGCGACCGCGGGAAGCCACAGGACGTCGTCTTTCTGCTGCAAGAGCACCCGCACCTGGACGGGCAGCCCCTTCTCGATGCCTTCGTCGGCGTCGTCGATCGATACGCGCGTGGCGCGGTCTTCTTCCTTGGCCGCCTCGCTGATCGTCCCCCCGCCCGAATGGGGGTAGGGGAGTTGACGGATGCGCCCACGGTACTCCCGGCCAGGGCGATCGGCCAGCGAGATCGCGGCGGTCTGGCCGAGGCCCAGCTTCGGCAAGGACTCCGTCTTCACGTCCGCGCTCACCTCCACGGCGCCAGGCGCCGCCACGGAGATCGCCGGGCGGTAGGCCGTGGCGCCCTGTCCCGGACGGACACCCATCATGACGACCTCGCCGTCATAGGGGGCCACGAGCCGGGCATTCGCCGCCAGGGCCTCCAGGCGCTCGACGGCAAGCTGGGCCTTCTGAACCTCCTGAGTGAGGGCCGGATCGACGGACCCCGCTTTGCCCCAGTTGAGCTCGGCCAGGCGGACACCCTGCTCCAGGATCTGGAGCTCGTACTTCGCGGCCTCGCGGCTCTCCAGGGCCTGCTCGTACTGCCGCCTGGCGATCTCGTGGTTCAGCGTCGCCTGCTCCGGGTTCAGGGCCTCGGGCAGATTGCTTGCCCCGGGCCGTCGCGCGGCGAGCTCGGCCAGGCGGACGCCCTGCTCCAGGATCTGGAGCTCATGCTTCGCGGCCTCCTTGCTCTCCAGGGCCTGCTCGTATTGTCGCCTGGCGATCTCGTGGTTCAGCGTCGCCTGCTCCAGGTTCAGGGCCTCGGCCGAGCCCGCCACGCCCGGCCGCTGGGCCCGGATGTCGTAGGCGGCCTGGGCCAGGCGCAGCGCAGCCGCGGCCTTGTCACGGTTCGCCGCGGCGATCGCCACCGATCGGTCCGGATCCCGCGCCCGGGCCTGAGCCAGTCGCAGCTTTGCCGTCTCCAGGGCAACCTCCGACTGTGTGCGCTGCTCGGCCACCGCATCCTCGACGCTCCATTCGGAGAAGGGCCGGCCGTTGTGCGCGGCCTGGGCCAGGCGCAGCGCGGCCGCGGCCTTGTCGCGGTTGGCCGCGGCGATCTCTACCGATCGGTCCGGATCCCGCGCCCGGGCCTGAGCCAGTCGCAGCTTCGCCGTCTCCAAGGCGATCGCCGCCTGGGTGCGCTGCTCGACCAGGACAGCCTCGGCGTTCTCCAGCCGAATGCGGATCTGCTGGCGGTTCACCCGCGCCTGAGCCAACTGGTTCAGCAGATCGCCGATCTCCAGCTCGGCCAGCAGATCTCCTTGCTTGACCCGGTCGCCCTGCCGGATGGTGACCCTGGCCACCCGGCCGTCCATTCGGAAGAACAGTTGCTCTTCCCGGACCGGTGCGGTTCGGCCGGTGAACCGGACCTCCTCGGCGACCTGCCCCCGCTGGACCTTGAAGACCGGGTTGGTGGGCACCACTGCGGTGGGGATCGGCGTCGGCGTGACCTCGCCAGGGGCCAGGCCCTCGCATCCCGCCAGCAAGCCGGCTGCCAGCCCCGCCACGATCAAGATGATTGACCACCGAAGAGCTGCGCGCCGGTTCGCCATTGCCGCCTATCCTCCGTCGTTCCTGAGCCCGGCCGGGCCGTGGTTGTGATCGGCGCGCTCGGGCGAACACAAGGTTCGTTCCTACCACCCGACTCTCAGCCGTGCTCCCCATCGCCGTCTCGCAGGAGCAGTGTACCTTCCGACGAAGCGCGCGGCAAGACCGTCTTCAGCTCTTTCTCCACGGCGACGGCGCTCGCCGTCTGCGCCCCCTCGCCCCTTCGCCCTTTCGCGCCTTTCGCTCGTTTCGTGCCTTTCGTGGTCCAAACCGTCGCCCCGTCGCCAGGTCGTCCAGCGGTTCCGGCGATCGCCGATGTGCTAGAATTGGTCTGAGCCGGGACCACCCGCTGATCCCCTCGCGGCTGAAGACGGAAACCAATGAATCGCTCACCTGACTGGTTCAACCAGGCGCTGCGCGACCTGGAGCTCGCCGCGGGCGCGCGACAGGCGGGCCGCCACGAATGGGCGTGCTTTGCCGCCCACCAGGCGGCCGAGAAGGCTGTGAGGGCGCTCCACCTTCGGCTTGGCCAGGAAGCGTGGGGACACGTCATCGCCAGGCTACTGGAGGAGCTACCGGCGGCAGTCCCGGTGCCGGCCGACCTGATCGAGAAGGGACGAGTGCTCGACAACTTCTACATTCCCACCCGCTACCCCGACGCCCACCCACAGGGAGCGCCGTTCGAGCACTACGGCCCGTTGCAGAGCGAGGAGGCGATGCGGTATGCCGGTGAGGTCCTTGCGTTCGTCCGTGCTCAGATGGCCTGATGCCCGGGAGGTCGACCGGGCTGTCCGGCAATGGGCCGCGGCGATGGCGAGCCAGCGCCACGGCATCGCGCAGATCGGCTACTTCGGCTCGTACGCTCGCGGCGACTGGGGCGTGGGCAGCGACGTCGATCTCGTCGTGGTCCTCGAATGCTCGGACCAACCCTTCGAGCGGCGGGCCGCCCAGTGGGACACGTCCACACTCCCGGTGCCAGCCGACCTGCTGATCTACACGACAGACGAGTGGCAATCGATCGTCCAGCAGCTGTTCGGCCAGCGCTTGCTTCGGGAGACGGTGTGGGTGTCTACCGTGGCTCCGCAGGAGGCTACCCTATGCGTATCGGCATCGTCTTTCCCCAGACCGAGATCGGCGCCGACCCGATCGTGATCCGCGACTACGCCCAGGCGGCGGAAGACCTCGGCTTCGCCCACCTCCTCGCCTACGATCACGTCCTCGGTGCCGACCCGGGCGGCCATCCGGGCTGGCAGGGTGCGTACACCAGCGCGCACATGTTTCACGAGCCGCTCGTCCTGTGCGGGTATCTGGCCGGGCTCACGCGGCGCATCGAGCTGACGACGGGGGTGATCATCCTCCCGCAGCGGCAGACGGTGCTGGTTGCCAAGCAAGCCGCCGAGGTGGACGTGCTGAGCAGCGGACGGCTGCGGCTCGGCGTCGGCGTCGGCTGGAACCCGGTGGAGTTCGCGGGGCTTGGCGAGAGCTTCCACAACCGGGGCCGGCGCATCGCGGAGCAAGTCGCCGTGCTGCGCGCGCTCTGGACGAGCCCGGCCGTCACCTTCTCCGGCCGCTACCACCGGATCACCGCCGCCGGGATCAACCCGCTGCCGGTCCAGCGACCGATCCCCATCTGGATGGGCGGGCACGCCGAGCCGGTGCTGCGGCGCATCGGAGCGATCGGGGATGGCTGGTTCCCGCTACGCCGGCCACCAGAAGGCTGGGACGCGGTGCTGGAGCGCCTTCGAGGGTACGTCCGCGAGGCCGGACGCGATCCTTCGGCAGTGGGAGTCGAGGGACGGTTCAGCATCGCCCGCCGGAGCCCAGAGGGGTGGGCACGCGCGGCCGACGAGTGGCGCCGGCTCGGCGCGACGCACCTGCACGTGGTGACGATGGACGCTGGCCTTCAGTCGCCGGCCGAGCACATCGCCGTCCTGCGGCAGATCAAGGAGGCGCTGGGCGTGTGAGACGAGACGACGGGAGGCTGCGGTGAGCGAACTCCGGTTTGGCTGGCGGCTGCCTATGTGGCCCGCCGACGATACGCCGATGCCGATCCTCCTCGGCCAGATTCGGGAGCATCTCGACCGCTTGCGGGGGCAGTTCGACTCGGTGTGGCTTTCCGACCACTTCGTGCCGGGCAACGACTGGAAGGAGCCATCGACGCCCACGCTGGAGTGCCTGACGGCGGTGACGCACTTCGCCACGGCCTACCCCGCGTACCGCTACGGTACTATCGTGCTGGCCAACTCGTTCCGGCGGCCCTCGCTGCTGGCCAAGATGGTGGCGACGGTCCACGCGCTGGTGGGGGACCGCCTGGTCCTGGGGATCGGCGCCGGCTGGAAAGAGGACGAGTACCACGCCTACGGCTACGAGTACCCCAGCGCTGGGGTGCGGCTGCGGCAGCTCGAAGAGGCAGTGCAGATTGTTCGCCGGATGTGGACCGAGTCGCCGGCCTCGTTCACGGGGAAGCATACATCATCGCGGGCGCCTACTGCGAGCCGATGCCCCGGCCGACACCGCCGATCCTGATCGGGGGCGGCGGCGAGCAGCTCACGCTGCGGATCGTGGCCCGCTATGCCGACTGGTGGAACCTGCCAGGTGGGTCGGTGGAGACCTACGCGCGCAAGCTCGACATCCTGGCCGGCTACTGCGACGCGATCGGACGCGATCCGGCGACGATCGTGAAGACCTGGGAGACCGGCTGCGTCGCGGTGGCCGACAGCGCCGAGGAGGCGCGGCGCCTGGCCGAGGTCAGCCCCTTCTACCACCAGGGCGGGCCGGAGGCGTCGGTCGTGGGGACACCGGCGATGGTGGCCGAGCACCTGGATCGCTACCGCGCGCTCGGCGTGTCCCACTTGATCCTGCGGTTCGCGGACTTCCCCCGGCTGGACGGTGTGCTCCGGTTCGCGGAGGAGGTCGCGCCGGTGCTGCGGCGTGGAGGTTGACATCCTGTCAGGCGAGCTAGCCTGATAGTTGCGCAACCAACTCGCGCTTCCATCTTCGGAGCTTGAATCGTGCATCGGTCGGTCGGCTGCCAATGGCCTCAGCCGGGCCATCGTCGGCATC
>JACPQP010000276.1 GCA_016190465.1 Chloroflexota bacterium | reverse complement strand
GGATAGGCGCTGCCAGCCAGCGCGGGCGCCCGGAATGGCGCTGCCCGGTAGGTGGCCAGCGCGGCGGCGTAGGCAGCGGCAAACCGGGGGCTGTCCAGGAGCAACACCTGGTCAAGCTGGTTCAGGATGCCATCCAGATCCGTTGGGGTGAGGGGGATCCCGCTGCGCAGCTCGAAGGCGACGCGCAGCTCGGCGACCGTTCGTGTCCCATCGCAGAGGCTGAGCAGGACGGCGATCGGCGGTGGCACTACCGCCACGCCGTCGAGTAGCCCCAGCCGGTCACGCAGGAGCAGCGCCGGCTGGCCGTTGTTCTCGATCCATTGGGGGTCAAGGGAGCGGACTCTCGGCTTCACTGCTCACCCTCATCGCGGCGATCGTCGGTTGGGCAGTAGGCGCTCCTGGTCCACTCGGCGATGCTGGCAGTGGCGCTCATCGCCTACTGCTCCGGTCGGCCTGACCTCACGGCCAGTCGAGCCCAGGTGCTTGCCCCCGTCCCGGCGAGGAGCCGTACCCCCTCCCCCCGTATTGGGGCCGGCTCAGGAACGGCGGGCAGGAGGTGAGGGCCGTCCCCTATGTCACCAGCCGAGTTAGGCGAGGCTCTCACGCTGCGTAATCGCGAACGTGGAGGATCTCGGTGCTGCTCATGGGCCGGGTATCTGCCCTGGTAAGCGTCAGCAGCGCAACTGTTCGCCCTTCAGCGGTCACGAATTCCACTTCGTGGGCCGCACCATCCCGGTAGACGTGCACCACGGTTCCGATATCGCCCTGTTTCAGGCCATGTTCCGGAATGTCGCGCGTCAGAACCACGGTGTCCAATTCGCGCATCATGTCAACTACCTCAGCCAGGTCATACCGGATACGCTGTGACGAAGCGCGGGCGGTCTTGACCGGCGTCGACGATCCAGACCGTTCGTATCTGTACCTGGCTATCTGCCGGCGTTTGGAGTGGGCCGCCGAGCACGTATTTCGTGCCGTATGGCGATGATACCACATTGGTCACCTCTTCCGTATGGGCAATCACCAACAGGCCTCGCTCAAGCATATCCATGTTCGTCTCATCGAAGCCGAGCGCACCCAGGAACCTGGCCTTGAACCGGCCCACGGCGTGTGTCTCCGAGAGCAAGTAGGCTTCGAGTTTCTGCGGGGAAACAGACGCGTTCTCCCGATTGGGGAGCTTCATGGCTGACGCTCACCCAGGTACATGGCGAAAAGCGACCAGCAATCTGCCATTGGCCGCCGAGAAGTGTGCTGCCTCAAGCACACCACCAGCCTCGCTTGAGCAACGTGAGGGTCACGGCTGATCGTTCATGGCTATTATATCGAGATCGACTGCCATTTGCCGGCCCGATACCGGACGTAGTTGAGCGCCGCGCGAAAGACGCCATCGACGATGGCGGAGCCGAAGAGGCCGGGGAGGCCCCAGCCGAACGTGATCGCGAACAGGTAGCCCATCGGGATGCGCACGGCCCAGATACTGACCGCGGTGACGGCCATGGGGAAGCGCGTATCGCCGGCGCCGCGCAGGCTGCCGGCGAGGACCTGGCCCATCGCCTGGAACGGCTGGGTGAAGGCCATCACCCGCAGCGCGACGACCCCCAGCGCCACCATCGCCGGGTCGTCGGTGAAGAGTCGCATGAAAAACTCGCCGAGGAAGAAGAACGCGAACCCGCCGATCGTCATCCAGATCGTCGCCCCGACGATGGCCACCCGGGTCGTTCGACGGGCCAGGTCGGGGCGGTTCGCGCCGAGGCTCTGCCCGGTCAGGGCCGTCGCGGCGATGGCGTATCCGAATGCGGGCATAAACGACAGGCCCATGGCCATGAAGGCGATCCGCTGGACGGCGAAGACCACCGTTCCCAGCGAGATCGCGATGGCCGAGTACACCGTCATGCCGAGCGACAGCGCCAACTGCTCGATCATCGAGGGGATACCCACGCGGAGGACACGCCGCATCACGCCGACGTCCGGGGCCCAGCCCGCGCGATCGGCGATCGAGACCCGTGCGCGACCGCGCAGCAGTACCCCGAGCAGCAGAGCGCATCCGACGACCCGTCCGGACAGCGCTCCCCAGGCCGACCCGGCGACGCCGAGCGCCGGCAAACCGAAATGGCCGAAGATCAGCCCGTAAGCGACGACGACGTTGATCACGTTCATCAGGCCAGTCACGTACATCGGCGTTCGGCTATCGCCGGCGCCTCGCAGCGCCGCACCGGCGACGAACGTCAGGACGAAGAAGATGGCCGGCCCCATGGCGATCCGGAGGTACGTCGCGCCCAGCTCGACGATCCGTGGCTCGGCTCCCAGCGCGGCGATCAGCAGCTCCGGGAAGAGCAGGTTGACCAGCGACAGGGGTATGGATAGCGCGAGGCCCAGCAAGATCGATTGCTTGACGGCGTGGTTGGCCTGATCGAAGTGGCCCCCACCGGACAGGCGCGCCACCAGCGCGGTGGTCCCGATCGTGATCGCCCCCAGCGAGGACATGTAGACGAAGCCGATCTGATTGGCCGCGCCGACGCCGGCGATGGCTTCCGCCCCCAGTCGGGAGACCATCCCCATGTCGACCAGGCCGACGAGCATCTGGAGCAGGTTCTCCAGCATGATTGGGAGAGCCAGCCGATTGACGGTGGCCGGGATCGCCCGCTCGTCGATGAGCGGGCGGTGCGGGAAGGGAACAGCCGCGGGCTGAGCTGGCGATGGGCGCGGTGAATGAGACACCGGCTAACGGGCGTCACGAACCTTGCGAATGAAGGCCGGGATGTCGAGATCGTCGCCCTGGTACGCTACGGCCGCGCTCGGCGTCGGCAGCGGTGTAACCTCGCGCAGCGGAGGCCGCTCAGGACGGGCTGGAGCTGGCGGGGCCTGCCGGATCGGCTGCAACTTCGCATCCTCGCGAAAGCCCGTCGCGATAACCGTGACCTTGATCTCGCCCTCCATCTGGGGATCGATGACCGCGCCGAAGATGATGTTCGCGTCGGGGTCGGCGGCCTTCTGGACGGCCTCCGCGGCCTCGTGTACCTCGAACAGCGTCAGGTCCGGGCCGCCGGTGACGTTGAACAGGACCCCTTTCGCCCCCATGATCGATACCTCGAGCAGCGGGCTCGAGATCGCCGCCTTCGCCGCCTCCGCGGCCCGCTCCTCGCCAGTCGCCCGACCAATGGCCATCAGCGCCGAACCGGCCCGCGACATGATCGTCTTGACGTCGGCGAAGTCCAGGTTGATCAGGCCCGGCACGGTGATGAGCTCGGAGATGCCCTGGATCCCCTGGTGCAACACGTCGTCGACGATCTTGAAGGCCGCCTCAATCGACGTCTTCTTCTCGACGATCGCCAGGAGTCGATCGTTCGGCACCACGATCAGCGTGTCGACCTTGTCGCGCAGCCCGCTGATGCCATCTTCGGCGTTCTTCCGTCGCCGGGAGCCCTCGAAGCTGAAGGGCTTGGTGACCACTGCGACGGTGAGCGCGCCGACCTCCTGGGCGATCTGGGCGACGACCGGCGCCGCGCCGGTACCGGTGCCACCACCCATGCCGGCGGTGACGAACACCATATCGGAGTCCTTCAGCGCGTCATAGATCTGGTCGCTGGTCTCTTCGGCGGCCTTCGTCCCGATCTCCGGGTTGCCGCCGGCGCCCAGACCCTTCGTCAGCTTATCGCCCACGTGGATCTTGCGATCGGCGTCGCAGCGCGCCAGGACCTGGGCATCCGTGTTGATGGCGATAAACTCGACGCCACGCATCTCCGCGTGGACCATCCGATTGACCGCGTTGCAGCCGCCCCCACCGACCCCCACCACTTTGATCTTTGCACCTGCGGGAAAGCACAAACTGTCCGAAGCCGGAAGCATCGTCACATTGTCCTGAATCTCAATCGTCATCCCTCACCATCCTAAGAGTTTCGAGTTGTCAGTTCTCAGTTCTCAGCAGTCCGGGGCTGCTGACGAGTGACTACTGACTACTGATAACTGATAACTCGTGGCGTCACGGCAGAAATATGCGCAAGAAATCCTTCAGCCGGCCAGCGACTGTCAGGTTGTCATCGTGCGACGACCGCCGACCGGACCGCTGGGTCATCCGGGATTCGCTGGACCCGGTGGCCTGGCGCGCCCCCCACAGGAGAAGCCCGACGCTCGTCGCATACGATGGACGACCAACCGCGTCGACGAGCCCGTGAACACCGGCCGGTCGACCGATGCGGATCGGAAGCTGCAAGACCTCGCTCGCCAGATCGACTATCCCCTCAGTCTCAGCCGTCCCACCGGTCAAGACCAGACCGGCCGGCAGCAGGCCGCTGTACCCCGACCGTTTGATCTCGGTATCGATGAGCTGGAACATCTCGACCAGGCGATCCTGGATCACCGAACAGATCTCGGCGCGAGGGACCAGTTGTGGCGTGCCTCGGCCGAACGTCGAGACCTCGACCATCTCGTCGGCGGGAACCGCCGACATCACCGCCTGGCCATATTGGATCTTCAGCTCCTCGGCTTCGGCCAGCGGCGTGCGCAGCTTGACGGCGATGTCGTTGGTGATGTTGTTGCCACCAACGGCGATGACGCCCGAGTGCCAGGCGCTCCCCTCGATGAAGATCACGAGATCCGTGGTGCCCCCGCCCATGTCGACGAGGACAACACCCATCTCCTTCTCTTCCTCGGTCAGGACCGCCTCGCTGGACGCCAGGGGCTCCAGGACGATCTGATCGACGTCTACACCCAGGCGATGGATGCACTTGGTGAGGTTCTGGATCGCCGTCGTCGCGCCGGTCACGATGTGCGTTTCAACGTCGAGTCGGTAGCCGATCATCCCGATCGGGTTGCGGATGCCCTCCTGGCCGTCGACGATGAAGTGTCGAGGAATCGCGTGGATGATCTCGCGGTTGCTGGGGATGTTGACCACCCGGGCGGCTTCGACGGCCCGAGCCACATCCTCCTGGTCGATGGTCTTGTCAGCGTGTGACACGCCGACGAACCCACGGCTGTTGAGGGACGTGACGTGCCCACCGGCGATGCCGACGAGTCCGCTGACGACCTTGAACCCCGAGACGCGTTCCGCCTTCTCGACCGAGGACCCGATCGAGGCGACCGCCTCCTCGATGTTGACGACCATCCCCTTGCGCAGTCCGCGCGACGGGCTGACGCCCCACCCGATCACGTTCACGCTGTTGGCGCGCGTGACTTCGCCGATCAGGGTACACACCTTGGTCGTGCCGACGTCGATGCCGACGAGCGTTCTGTCCCGGGCCAACGACCTTCCTCCGGGCGGACCTCTCCCCCCTTCCCGCCGTTCCTGATGGAGCCCGACGCGGGGAGGGGGATGGCGGCTCCCCCTCT
>JACPQP010000014.1 GCA_016190465.1 Chloroflexota bacterium | reverse complement strand
GCCCCGGGTCCCCCCTTCCCCCAGTATGGGGGTAAGGGGCCGGGGGATGAGGGCGTTCCCGTGGCACGGTCGTTGCCGCATTCACGGACTCTGCGCCGGAGGTGGTGGCCGTGACGCTGGTCGATGGAGTCGTCATCCTCGTTGGCCTGGGTCTGATCGCCTTCCTCAGTTGGTGGTTCTTCGGCCCCAGGCGGGGCATCATCGCCCGTCTGGTCGGTGGCGCTCAGGAGATCGAGATCCTGGTCAAGGAGACCTACCAGCCAAGCGTCGTCCGCGTGCGCCAGGGCCTACCGGTCCGCCTGAAGTTCAACCGCCAGGAGGCGATCGACTGCTCCAACCGCGTGCTCATCCCCGATTTCGGGATCAGCCGCGCGCTGCCGGCGTTCCAAACGACCACTATCGAGTTCACGCCGCACGCGCCGGGCGAGTACCCGTTCACCTGCTGGATGAGCATGTACCGGGGGACCATCGTCGCGGAGCCGGGCGAGGTGCCGGCGGGCGTGCCTGCCGCGCCAACTGTCTCCCGGGAGCGCGTCCCAGAGGAAGTGGCTCCCCGGTCGGACACGGCGCCGGCCCGGGTGGATCTGGCCATCGGCCGGGCCGATTGCCCCGGCTGTTTCGACGCGATCCAGGACTACCTGGAGCGCCTGCGGGGCGTCGAATCGGTGCAGATGAACTTCAGCACCGAGCGGCTGACGGTCGCCTACAACCCAGGGATTGTCTCCCCGCGCGACATCCAGCGGGCCACGGCCGAGCTGGGCTACGAGGCACGGATCATCCCTCGCGAGGAGGAAGCCCACGACCTGGGTATCGTCACTCGCCACGATGAGGTCGCCGATGTCGCCCGTCGCTTCGTCGTCGCCGCGGCGCTCGCGGTACCGGTGGTGCTGGGGGCGATGCGGGAGTTCTTCCCCGCCCTCGCCTCCATCCCGCCGGTCCTCCGCGACCCACCGGTGCAGTTCGCGCTGACGACGCCCATTGTCGTCTACTCGGGTGCCAACTTCTACCGTGGCACCTGGAGCACGCTGCGCCACCGCACCGCCGACATGAACGCGCTCATCGGCCTGGGCACCGGCGCCGCTTACCTGTACAGCGTGGCCAGCACCTTTCTCGCCGGCTTCTTCGCCTCGCTGGGCATCCCCGCGCACGTCTACTACGAGGTGGTCGGCGTCATCGTCGCCCTGGTGCTGCTGGGGCGCCTGCTGGAGGCCCGGGCCAAGGCCGGCACCTCGGCGGCCATTCAGCGACTGATCGGGCTCCGGGCGGAAACCGCCCGCGTCATCCGCGACGGGCACGAGCAGGAGGTGCCCGTGGAGGGGGTGCAGGTCGGCGATACCGTGATCGTCCGGCCGGGCGAGAAGATCCCCGTCGACGGGGTCATCCTCGAAGGTAGCTCGACCGTCGACGAGTCGATGATCACCGGCGAGAGCATCCCGATCGACAAGGCGCCGGGCGATGAGGTCATCGGCGCCACCTTGAACAAGACGGGATCGTTCCGGTTCCGGGCGACGAAGGTGGGGAAGGACACCGCCCTGGCTCAGATCATCCGCCTCGTCCAGGAGGCGCAGGGCTCCAAGGCCCCCATCCAGCGCCTGGCGGACGTCGTCTCCGGCTACTTCGTGCCGGCCGTGCTGATGATCGCCGTGGCGACGTTCGTCGTCTGGTTCGTCGTCGGCCCGGCGCCGTCGATCGTCTTTGCGCTCCTGACCAGCGTCGCCGTGCTGCTCATCGCCTGCCCTTGCGCGCTGGGTCTCGCGACGCCGATCTCGATCACCGTCGGCACCGGGAAAGGCGCCGAGTACGGGGTGCTCATCAAGGGCGGCGAGGCGCTCGAGGTCGCCGGCAAGGTGGACGCGATCATCCTGGACAAGACCGGCACCATCACCAGAGGCGAGCCCGCCCTCACCGACGTCGTGCCCGCGCCGGAGTTCGACCGCGATGAAGTCATGCGCCTGGCCGCCTCGGCCGAGCGAGCCTCCGAGCATCCCCTGGGACAGGCGATCGTCCGGGCGGCCGAGGCCCAGGGTCTGCCACTTCTGGAGCCGAAGGAGTTTCAGGCGATCCCCGGCCACGGTCTGGTGGCCACCGTCGACGGGCGGCGCGTGCTGGTCGGCACATCACGGCTGCTGGCCGAGCGAGGGATTTCCCCGGGCGCGCTGGAGCCGCGAGGTCGGTCTCTCGCGGAGCAGGGGAAGACACCGATGTACCTGGCGGTCGATGGACAGGCAGTTGGCATCCTGGGGGTCGCCGACACGATCAAGCCGAACGCCGCGCAGGCAATCCGTCGGCTGGGGCAGCTTGGTCTGGACGTCTGGATGCTGACGGGCGACACGCGGCAGACGGCCCGAGCGATCGCGCGCCAGGTGGGCATCGAGCCGGACCGCGCGATGGCCGAGGTGCTACCCGAAGAGAAGGCGAGGCAGGTGCAGGAGCTCCAGCGTCGGGGGAAGGTGGTGGCGATGGTGGGAGACGGCATCAACGATGCGCCCGCGCTCGTCCAGGCCGACGTCGGCATCGCCATCGGCACTGGCACTGACGTGGCGATCGAGTCGGGCGACATCACGCTCGTCTCGGGCGACCTTCAGGGAGTGGCGACCGCCATCGAGCTGTCGCGGGCGACGATGCGGAATATCCGGGAGAACCTCTTCCTCGCCTTCGTCTACAACCCCCTGGGCATCCCCATCGCGGCGGGGACGCTTTACCCACTCTTTGGCGTCCTGCTCAGCCCGATCGTGGCCGCCGCCGCCATGGCGCTCTCGTCCCTCTCGGTGGTCACCAATGCGCTCCGCCTGACCCGCTTCCGGCCGCGCCGCGTGCCCGCCTCACCGCCGTTCCTGAGCCGGGCCGCCGGGGCTCCCCCTCACCCCCTGCCCGCCGTTCCTCAGCCGGTCCCACCAGGGGAGAGGGGCGACCACCCCGCTCGGTCGCTGCGAGAGAGGGGGTGGACTGCCATCAGCCACGGGGAGCCGGCCAGGCTCCCCGCCGGCGAGTTGCCGAAGGGGCCAACCCCGGTGGCGAGCGGCGGATGGCGACCCCGGCCCGCGAGCGTGGAAGACCCCGTCTGCCACCGCACGGCCGACCCGCGGGAGATGGCGGAGGACGTGCACTACCAGGGCCGGGTGTATTACTTCTGCTCCGCGCGCTGCCGGGCGGAGTTCGACTGCCAGCCGGAACAGTACACGGGCCGGGCGGCGTGAATGGGGCTTCCCCCTCACCCCCTGCCCCCTCTCGCACCAGGTGAGAGGGGCGGCCACCCCCCTTCCCCCCTGGTGGGGGAAGGGGCAAAAAGGGGGTGGTGTACCCGCCGGGGCTCCCCCTCACCCCCTGCCCGCCGTTCCTGAGCCGGGTCCCACCAGGGGAGAGGGGCGGCCACCCCCCGATCCGGGAGAGGAAGGTCACAAGGATGACGGAGCTCGAGACGGTCTGCGCGCAGGCCCAGCGGCGCATCAAGCTGGACAAACGGCTGCACGAGGAGGGGGTCGCCGTGCACGTGGAGTGCCGGCCAGACGGCGTGTGTCTCACCGGTTCGGTCGCCAGACTAGCTCAGCGCTACTACGCCGAGGAGGACGTCCGGCTGACAGCAGGCGAGGCATCTCTGCCTCTTGTCGACGACCTGATGATCGGACCGGAACGACCGGACGGAGAAGTGCGCGACAAGGTCATCCGCACGCTGGTGGCGGACCCCCACATCGACGAGACCGCGATCACCGTCGAGGTGCAGAACGGAGTGGTGACCCTCCGGGGCATGGTCGACTCGATCACGAGGAAGCGGCTGCCCGGAGCGCTCTGCTGGTGGATACCGGGAGTGCGGGACGTCCGGAACGGGCTGACGGTGCTCTATCCGGAAGACGATGGCGAGGATCTCCTGGCTGAGGCGGTCGAGCTGGTGCTCGACAAGGACCCGCTCGTCGACGACTCGGGGATCACCGTGATCACCCACGACGGCCTGGTCCACCTGACTGGCACCGTGACGAGCGAGATTGCTCGCGACGCGGCCGAGCAGGATGCCTGGTCGGTGCTGGGGACGCGCCGCGTCCAGAACGACCTGGAGATTGCGCCGCCCCCGTCGCCGCTGTCGGAGACGCCGCCGCCGGCGTCCCTGCGATGAGCGAGCAGGAGCAACACTCACTCGCTCAGGCGGCGATACGCCTCACCCCGCGGCCTGATCGCCACGACAGATCGCCTCGATTCCCTCCCGGACCGCCTCGAGATCCTCAGCGGATAACGGTTCGGTGTCAGCGAATCCCTCGACGCCCCTCGCGCTCTTCCTGCCACGGCCGCTCCCACCGGGCAGGAACGCGTTCATCTGCGGTTACCGCTCGTCTCTGGCGCTAGTGATCACTGATAACTGATTACTGACGACTACTCAGTACGAGAGCTAGACTGGGCCAGGGCCGGGGCGGGGACTGGGACTGGGGAATGAAGCGCCAGGGCCCACCACCGAGACCTGGCTCAACAGGAAGGCGGCGGCCCCGATCGGGATGGCGTCGCGGCCAAGCTGCGAGGGGACGACCTCGAGGGCTCCCGCCGAGACGGATAGCGCCCGGCGCCGCACTTCGGACCGGACCAGGGGCACGAGTGCGGGGATGGCCCGGATGACTGGCCCGCCGAAGATGAGCACGCGTGGGTTGAGGATGTTGACCAGGTTGGTCGCGGCGATGCCCAGGTGCTGGGCAATCTCGCCGAGCACGCCGAGCACCAGGGGATCGTCCCTGGCTGCCGCGCCGCCGACCTGCTCAAGGGTCAGGAGGTCGAGCTTGCCCTCGGCGAACTCGGCGAGGAGGCCCGGGCGCCCGGCCCGGAGCTCTTCGCGGATCCGCGACAGGATGGCCGGTGCGCCAGCCACCGCCTGAAGGCATCCCCGGTTGCCGCAAGAGCACAGTGGGCCATCCGGTAGGACGATCGTGTGTCCGACCGCGCCCTCGCTCTGAGTGACTCCCCGGTAGAGGTGGCCGCCGATGACGATGCCGGCGGTGATCCCGGTGCTGATGGACACGTACACCAGGTTGTCCACTGCGCGCCCGGTGCCGCACCAGGCCTCGGCCAGCGCGGCGGCCTTGCCCCGGTTCACCACGGCCACGGGCACGGAGAAGCGCGCGACCAGCGGTGGGCCCACCGAAACGTCCCTCCACCCCAGGTCGGGGGCCGTCCGGAGGATGCCTGTCTGGAATTCCACGAGCCCCGGCGTCCCCACGCCGATCCCGAGGAGGTTACCGGCCGGGATGCCAGCTCTGAGCTCGGCGACCAGCGGGATCGCCGCCACGACGGCCTCGTCGCCGCTGGCGGCGCGAGCTGTCGTCGTGAGTGTGCGCACCGGGTGGGCGTTCAGGTCCGTCAGCACCGCGAGGCAACCCGCGTCGCCCAGCTCGACGCCGATGGCAAAGCGGGCGTGCGGATCGAACTCCAGCAACACCGGGCGCCGGCCCCCGCTCGACTCGCCCGGCCCCAGGGTTCGGATGAATCCCTCCTGGATGAACTCGTCCACGATCTCCGAGATCGTCGCCTTGCTGAGACCGGTTTCTCGAGCCAGGCCGGCCCGGGAGACGACCCGCCGACCGCGGACCAGGTCGAAGACCGTTGCCCGGTTGAGCTCTCGCGCGACCTCTGAATCAACCCGCAGCCCCTGCATCTCAGCCCCACATTGTTCGAGTCTCAGCCTAACTTGAATGATACGCGGTTCTCGCCGCGCCGTCAAGCGCCAGACGACCACTGCAGGTTCCCAATCTTCTCGCACTTTCACCCCTTGACAGGCAAACGCGAGCATAGTAAGCTGCGCTTTGTTAGCGTGGCCAACTAAGCTGCTCGGGCGAGCGCCGGGAGGTCCCTGCTGATCGTGGGGGAGGGGCCGAGGTAGGAAGGTGGGCCAGGCGCAGGGCAGCGAGCCCGTCACCTTCAGGCTTGGGCGGGCACAGGCTACAACTCGCGACCGTGGCGGTCTTCTCGTTCCTTGGCCACTGGAACGACTTCCTGAAGCCGCTGATCTTCCTCCAGACGCCGGACCGGCTGACGCTGGCCGTGGGGATCAGATGGTTCACTGGCCGGCACGGCACCGAGTTCCACCTGATGATGGCCGCCGCCGCGGTGGCCCTCGTGCCGATCATCATCACCTTCTTCTTCGCGCAGAAGCAGTTCGTCCGGGGTATTGCCCTCACGGGCATGAAGGGGTGAGCGAGTGGCCACCAAGTTGAGCTCGACCGAGCGAGTAATGGCGGCGATCAGTTTCCGCGAGCCCGACCGGGTGCCGGTCTTCTTCCGGTACTGGCCCGAGTTCACTCGGCCCTGGCGGCAAGAGCGGCCACAGGCGGCGGCGGCGCACCAGGATGGGCGCCCGGCGCCCGACCCCGCCGAGTACTACGGCAACGACGTGTACGTGGCCACCCCTGACGAGACTCCCTGGCCCAGTCGGGCCGCCAAGATCGGCCGGTCCGGCGACTACGTGGTCAAGCGCGACGGCTGGGGACGGGTGACCGGCACGCGGGAGGGCTCCTCTTTCTACGACGAGCTGGAGCTGCCGCTTCCCGACAAGCACGCCCTGGACCGGCTCGAGTTCGAGTCGCCAGCGGACGACCGCCGGTACGAGGCCGCCCTCAAGCGTGTTCGCGAGCGGCAATCCGGCCCCAACCCGCCGTGCATCTTCATCAAGGTCGGTGGCCCGTACCTGCGCACCTCCAACCTGCGCGGCATCGAGCAGTGGCTGGTGGACATCGCCGAGGACCCGGAGTTCGCCAGCGCCCTGGCGAGCAAGGTCACCGACCACATCATCCAGGTGGGGCTGGAGATGCTGCGGCGGACGAGCCTCGGGCACCCGGTTGTGGGGATCTACGACGACGTCGGCTGCAACCGCGGCCCCATGGTCTCTCCGGCATCCTACGAGCGGATCTTCCTGCCGCCGATGCGCCGGATGATCCAGACGTTCAAGCGGGCCGGAGCGCGCTGGATCTTCATGCACACCGACGGAAACGTCCTGCCGCTCCTGGACGGGCTGGTCGAGGCTGGCCTGAACGTCCTCGACCCGGTCGAGCCAAAAGCCGGGATGGACGTCGTCGCGCTGCGGGAAAAGTACGGCGACTGCCTGGCCTACTCGGGAGGCATGGACAACGCCCACATCCTACCACGGGGCGCAGATGAGGAGGTCAGGCGGCACGTCTTGCGGGTGCTGGGAGCCGGCCGCGGCGGCGGTCTGATTATCGGCTGCCACTCGATCGGCCATGATGTCTCGGTAGACCGGCTCGAGTACGTGCTCACGCTGATCCGGGAGCACGGCGGCTACCCGCTCCAGTTCGGATAAGGTGGCACCGGAGATCACGATCGGCGAAGTCGTTCCCAGGTCATCAGGAATTGGAGCAGACGATGAATCAGCGAGAACGCCTGCGCACCATCCTCAATCTCGGGAAGCCCGACCGGCTACCGGTCTGGGATCTGGAAGGCGTGGCCGAGGGCACGGTCCGCCAGTGGTGCCTCGAGGGGCTCCCCCTCGGCCGGGACGTGTCCGAGTACCTCGGGCTCGAGCGCGCGGAGATGGTTCCGGTAGATACCGACCCGATCCCCACCTTCGTCCCGCGGACCATCGGAGAGGACGCCGAGTCGGTCACGACGATCGACAACTACGGCTTCACGGTGCGCACGCTCAAGGAACGGGCCATCTCGCCGAAGTTCTACTACTACATTCAGGGGTCTGTCGCCAGTCGTGAGGACTGGCAGCGGATGAAGCGGCGGTACGAGCCCCACGACATCCGTCGCTACCCGAAAGCCTGGAGTCCGGATCTCGTCGAGCACTACCGGACCTCTCCCAGGCCGATCGGGCTCCGTCTCACCTGGGGCCCGGGCCGGGGCATCAAGAACGGCCATATGCTTGGCCTCGAGAAGTTCCTTCAGACGATCTACGACGACCCCGCCTTTGTCGAGGACATCTTCGACTTCTGGGCCGATTTTGCCGTCGAGCTGCTCAGGCCCTTGCTGGAGCAGACGACGGTCGACTTTATGTGGATCCACGAAGACGGTGTCGCCTACAAGAACTCGACCCTCATCTCGCCCGCGACCTACCGAAAGCTCTGGTTCCCCTACGTCCGGCGGGTGGTCGACTTCGTCCGCGGCCGCGGGGTGAGGGTGGTTGGCCACTATACCAGCGGAAACATCGCCCCGCTCATCCCTTCGTACTTGCAGACCGGGATCAACCTGTTTGCGCCGCTGGAGTGCGCGGCCGGTCTGGACGCGGTGGCGCTACGCCGGACGTACGGTCAGGACGTGCTCCTCATGGGCAACGTCGCCCGCGAGGCGCTGATGGGGGACCGAGCGGCGGTGGAGAAGGAGTTCTACGGCAAGGTGCCCTGGCTGGTCGAGCGGGGCGGCTACGTCCCGGCGCCGGATGACATGATCCTTCCGGACATGCCGCTGGACACGGTTCGCCACTACACCCGGCTCGTCCGCGACCTGAAAGTGGGATGAGGGCCGACCGTGAGCGACTATCGTGAGGGACTATCGTGAGGGACTATCGTGAGGGACTATCGTGAGGGACTATCGAAGGAGGACCGAGAACATGGTCATCAAAACCGGCTTCATCGGAGCAGGGACTCGGGCGAACGGTGCCCACTATCCGGCTGTCGCCAGGATCGAGGACGCCCGGATCGAGGCCATCTGCGACCTCGACGCGGCACGTCTGGCTAAGACGGCCGACAAGTACGGCGTCGAGCGTCGCTACGCCGACTACCACAGGATGCTGGCGGAGGTCGACCTCGACGTGGTCTACGTCATCATGGCGCCGCAGCACCATGTGCCCATCGTCCTCGACTGCCTCAACGCCGGCAAGCACGTGCTCGTCGAGAAGCCTCCGGCCATGAGCGTCCGGGAACTGGAGACGATGATCGAGACGGCCGAGCGCAACGGGTGTCTGACGGCTGTGGGCTTTCAGCGGCGGTACGCGCCGGTCGCGCAGGAGGTCAGGCGGCTGGTGCTCGAGCGCGGCCCGATCACGATGTGCATCGGCGAGTTCCACAAGAACATGCTCGGCAAGAAGGGCCCGAGCCTCGGCGTCAGCACGCTGCTGGACGACATCATCCACGTCGCCGACTTCGTGTGCTACATGTGCGGCGGGGACCCCGTCGAGGTCCACGCGACGCAGGACCGCTTCTTCGCCGACTGGAAGAACTGCTACAACGGGCTCGTGCGCTTCAGCAGCGGCGCCGTCGGCATCGTCAGTGGGAACCGCTCCTCCGGGGCAAGGGTGCTGCGCGCCGAGGTGCACGGCAACGGCATCGCCGCCTACCTCGACATCCCCGAGCGGGCCGTGGTCTGGGCCGACAACGCGAAGGAGCCCACGGTGCTTACCGGCGCGGAGCTGGTGGGCAGCGCGAACGAGCAGGACTACGAGGGCACGCTTTCCTTGCACCGCCACCTCCTGGACTGCATCAAGGACGGCCACCAGCCGCTGACGAGCTTCCAGGCGTGCCTGCCGGCGATGCGGCTCGTCGAGCAGATGGAAGGGGCCTGAGGCGCTGCCGACAGGCAACCAGGGATGGGAACTGATTTCACGACAACGGCACGCGACACGAGTAGGAGGAACCCGTGCAGATCGTCATGTTCACCAAGATGCTCCGGAGCCTGCCGATCGACCAGGCAGGCGACATCATCGCCGAGCTGGGCTTCGAGGGCGTCGACCTGGCGTGCCGTGGGGAGCACGTCCGACCGGAGAACGTGGCCGAGGAACTGCCCCAAGCGCAGGAGATCCTCGCCAAGCGTAACCTGCCCATCGCGATGCTGACCACGGACGTCACGGACGCGACCCAACCCTACGCCGAGGCCATCTTCAAGACGGCCGCCCACTGCGGAGTCAGATTCCTGAAGCTCGGCTACTGGCGCTACGCCGGCTTCGGCCACCTCCGAGAGCAGATCGCCCGGGTCCGCCAGCAGCTCGAAGGCATCCAGTCCCTGGCGCTCCAGTACGGCGTCAAGGCTTGCATCCACAACCACTCGGGCGACATACTCTCGGCGGTACCCGCGACGGTGGCCATGCTGCTGAAAGGCTTCGACAAGCGGGCGCTCGGTGCCTACGTCGACCCTGGCCATTTGACGGTAGAGGGCGGGCTCGGAGGCTGGAAGCAGGGGATCGACATCCTGAGCGAGTACGCCTCGCTCGTCGCGGTGAAGTCCTTCGGCTGGTTCCCGGAGACCGACCTGGCGACCGGCGAGAAGCGCTGGCGGGCGAAGCTGGTCCCGCTTTCCGAGGGTACTGCTCACTTCGCCGAGGCCTTCGCGATGCTCAGGCAGGCCGGCTTCGACGGGGTGGTCTCCGTCGCCAGTGAGTACCACGGCTGGAGCCTGCCCCAGATCGTCGAGCAGACTCGGGTGGACCTGGCCTATCTCAAAGGCCTCCTCGGTCGATAGGGACGAACTCCACACGGCGACGGGGGGACCGGAGACGGTTTGGACCACGAAAGGCGCGAAAGGAACGCGAAAGGCGCGAAAGGGGGACGCGGGGACGCGGGGTCTACCACAAAGACACAAAGGGCACAAAGAGGGTTACGAGAGGGGACACCTCTTCGTGCTCTTCGTGTCTTCGTGGTGAACTTCGCGCTCCGTCGCCCCGTCGCTCCGCGTCGGAGGATACGATGAGCACCTCGGGAGAACCTGGCGAGCGGAAGGATTTGAGGCAGTTTCTGGACCAGTTGCGACGGCAAGCCCCCGACGAACTCCTCCAGACCAGACGGGGCGTGAGCCCCCACTTCGAGATCTCGGCGATCCTGGCCAGGCTCGAGGCCAGCCGCCGCTACCCGGCCCTCTACTGCCCCGAGGTCGTCGGCTCCCCCTGGCCGGTTGTGACCAACCTTCTCGCCAGCCGCCGCCGGCTCGCTCTCGCTCTCGACGTGGCCGAGCGCGACCTCAACGCGACCTACCGTGAGCGCGAGGGCCGACGTCTCCAGCCTCGGTTGGTCGGCGACGGCCCGGTCAAGGAGGTCAGGCTTCGCGCCGAGCAGGTCGACCTGGAGAGCTTTCCGATCCTGACCCACAACGACAAGGACGTCGCACCTTACATCACGGCGGGCGCGATGGTCGTCCGGGATCCCGAGACTGGCATTCGCAACCTCGGGATCTACCGACACCAGCTCATGGGCCCCCGGAAGCTGGGTATCCACCTGAGCGAGGCCAGTCACTCCCGGCTCATCTTCGAGAAGCACGTCCAGCGCGGCCAGCCGATGGAGCTGGCGATCACGGTCGGTCACCATCCAGCCTTCTACCTGGCCGCCGTGAGCACGGTGCCCTTCGGCGTCGACGAATACGAGGTGGCGGGCGGGCTCCTCGGCTACCCTTTGCCCGTCGTGAAGTGTGAGACCGTCAACCTGGAGGTGCCGGCTGAGGCCGAGATCGTCATCGAGGGTGTCATGCCGGTAGACGAGCGAGAGTGGGAGGGTCCTCTGGGCGAGGTGGCGGGACTGTACGGCAAGAGGCTCTACAGTCCGGTGATCCACGTCACCGCGGTCACCATGCGTGAGCGGCCAATCTACCAGGACATCTTCTCCGGTCACCTGGAGCACCAACTGGTCGGGAGCACGACTCGGCTGGGCACGATCTACAACCTGGTTCGCGCGGCTTGCCCGACTGTCCAGGACGTCTTCATGCCGCCCTCGGGTCTGTGTCGGTTCAGTTGCTACGTGGCAATTCACAAGCGTCGGGAAGGCGAGGCCAAGAACGCGATAATGGCGGCGATGGCGGCTGATCCAAGCATCAAATACTGCGTCGTGGTCGACGACGACGTGGACATCTTCGACGACGAGCAGGTGCTGAGGGCGATCAACAGCCGGCTGCACGCCGACCGGGATGCCTTCGTGATCAGGCGGGCGATGGGCAACCCGGTGGATCCGACGGGCGACGAGGAGCGGCTGGTGACCAAGGTCGGGATCGACGCGACGAAGCCCCTCTCCGGCTTCCCCGAGACCATCCGTGTGCCCGGCTCCGACCAGATCCGCCTGGAGGAGTACTTCTAGCTTGTCGTGGCCGGCCCACCAGGCAACTGGGCCCGCTGGCGCTCGGCGAGCCACTCGTCGCGCCGCTTCTTTGCCTGGTCGAAGGCGGCCTCCAGGCCGGCCTCGTCCGCGGCGATGAGGCCGGCCATCCGGTCCAGCTCACGCCTGAACTGCTCGACCCAGCGCCGGATGCTCTCGCGGTTGGTGGCGCAGATGTCGCGATGCATCACCGGGTCGCCGCTCGCCAGACGGGTCACGTCGCGGAAGCCGCCAGCAGCCAGCCGCGACAGGTCGCGCCAGGCCGGACTGGTGGCGACGGCGTTGACGAGCGTCGCGGAGAGCAGGAACGGCAGGTGGGAGATCGCGGCGACGTAGCTGTCGTGCTCGGCGGGGTCGAGAAAGTACGGCCGTCCCCCCACCGCCTCGACGAGCTTGAGGACGAGGTTCACCGCCTCATCGCTTGCCCCCCGTCCCGGCAGGACGCAGTAGACGCAGCCCTGGAATAGCGCAGCGTCGGCCGCCTCGATGCCCGCCTGTTCCTTCCCGGCCATCGGATGGCCGCCGACGAAGCTGACCGATGGCGGTAGCAGCTCCTCGGCCCAGGCCAGGACTTGCTGCTTCGTGCTGGCGACGTCGGTGACCACCGCGCCGGCGCGCAGGTGCGGCGCGATGTGGGCGAACACCTCGCGGACCGCCGCGGCTGGCGTCGCGACGACGACCAGATCGGCGCGCTCGACCGCCGCCGGCAGGTTCCACTCCGCCCGATCGATCGCACCGCGCTTCTGCGCCAGGCGGGCCCGGTCGAAGTTGCGGGTATGCCCGGCGATCTCCGCGTCGGCCTTGCCCTGCCGCAGCGCCAACCCGATGGAGCCGCCGATCAGGCCGAGGCCGATGATCGTCACTCGCAGCGTCACTCGTCATCCCTCGTCGCAGTGATGTCGCCCCTCCAGGGTTGGGACAGGTGCCGGGGAGTATACCACACTGCACCCGGCCACGCCGCCTGGAAGCGGGTGTACGGGCGTATCGGCACTCTCGCAGCCTACCCCCAGTCCGACTCGGGGGCAACATTCGGACCGCGAAGCCCACGAAAGCGGATGCACCCATCCGCTCAATCCGTTTCCTGAATCCGTTGACAGCCCGCCCCTCCATCCGTTGACCGCTTCCTCCCTACAAGACCTGTCTGACCGAGGACGAGGGCAGCGTGGGGAGACACTGGGCTCCGCGCCAGGGACGACTCGGACGCGGTTGAGGGATTCAAGTAGTGATCGACAATCTCTCTCTGCGTCCACGCAGGAGATGTGTATAACGTGAGCCTGGTGGGAGAGGGGGGAGTCCCGTCACCCGACGCCCGACCCCCGAAACCTCGACCGGAGGCTCTCGGCGTTGGCAACGGCGTATCCTTCGACGTCGTTATTGAAGTAGGCGTAGACGTCGACTCCGGCGCGTGCCTGGCCGGCGAGCCAGGTCGCCCAGTCGGCGATCTCCTCGGCGGTGAACCGAGGGCCGGTCGCCCCGTGGTGAAAGCGGACGTAGGTGAAGGGAGCGCTCACCACGCGAGCGCACGGCAGCGCCGGGTGGACCGGGAGGGCGAGGGCGCAGCCGTGACGGGCAAGGGCGTCGAGCACGTCCGGTTCGTACCAGGTCGGGTGCCGGAACTCGAACACGTGCCGGACCGTCCGCGGGAGCAGGTCGAGGAAGGCGGACAGTCGTGGCAGGTTCTTCGACCACTGGGCCGGGAACTGGTACAGGATCGGGCCGAGCTTCTCGCCGAGACCGCCGGCGCTGTCTAGCAGCCGCTGAAGCGGCGCTGCGGGTTCTCGCAGCTTCTTCATGTGCGTGAGGAAGCGGCTGGCCTTCACCGCGAAGCAGAAGCCAGGCGGCGTCTGATCGTGCCACGAGGCAAATTGCTCGCGTTGCGGTAGCCGGTAGAACGAGGCGTTGATCTCGACGGTATCGAAGTGGCGCGCGTAGTAGGCAAGCTCCTGATCTGCTGACAGGTCGCGAGGGTAGAAGACCGAGCGCCAGTGCGGGTACGACCAGCCGGAGGTGCCGACCCGCACGGCGACCCCGGCTGATCGCTGGCCTGTGTTCATCCGGTCCGACCTCCGACACCTGAGCCCCGATCCTTGACACCCGACCCCCGTCACCCACCTCCGCGTCGTTCAGTAGTCGAGCGTCCGACCCTGGATGGCCATTGTCAACCCGAACGAGCTCGGCTACAATCGGGTCTACTTGACAGAACGCTGATCGCGGGGAGGCACATTGAGCCGATCGCCACACTGGCCCACGTTTGTCAGTCTGATCATCCTGGCAGCCGTCACCGTCGGCATCCTGATCCTCACATCTTCGAATCGCGGCGCTGGACCTTCGAAGTCCCTCGCCCCTCGCCCCACGGCTACCGCGGGACCAGCGCTGGCCCAGGGGATGGGGGCGTCACCGAGTCCGACAGCACCCGGCGTGCCGGCGTCGCCGACCGCTGGCACCGCGATCGCCTACGTCCCCTACGTCGCGGTGGGCCACAGCGACGTGCCGGAGCCGACTCCCATCCCGACGACCGTCCCCCGGTCCGCGGCGAGCTCCCCGACTCCGGCCGCGCCTACGGCGACGCCGGCTCCGACCGCGACGCCGCGTCCCACGCCAAAGCCGCGAGTGATGCGCGTCACCAAGCTGGGGGTCGGTGTCTACGACGGTGGCGACCGCGTGATTCAGGCGCTTGAAGTGATGCGCCCCTCGGTCATCCTGATGATGGATCCGAACGTCGACTGGGCGAAGAAGATCCGGCAGAAGTTCCCGAACGCGTTCATCGTCGGCCGAATCTACGTACCGGACCAGCCGCTCGACAACCCCGCGGGACGGGGCGCCGCCTTCGCCGATCTGGTCGCGAAGACGGCCGTTCCGCTCAAGGGAGTCGTCAATGCGTGGATGAGCTACAACGAGGTCACCGACCGGACGAAGAAGACGACCTACGAGGCCTACAACATCTTTCAGGTGGCGTTCGCTCGCCGGCTTCAGGACCACTATGGCATCCCCGCGGTCGCCGGCAACGACGCGACGGCGACGGTCGAGCCCGAGGACTACCCGAAGTACTTCCGGGGGGCGATCGAGGCCAGCGCCTACCTGGGCATCCACCTCTACGCGCCGGCGGGGGTCTCGTCCATGCGGCACCGTGATGGCCAGTACCTGATGCTCCGCTACCGGCAGATCAAAGCGCAATTGGATCGCGCGGGCGTCAAGCACGGCCCGTTCGTGATCACCGAGGCCGGCCTCTGGGATGGCTGGCGGGGTGTCACCAGTGAGGAAGAGATGGCCGCCGACTTCACGTGGTATGCCGACGAGCTGGCGAAGGACGCCTACGTGAAGGGCGTGACGCTCTTCGGACTGTTCGATTGGGAGAACAAGCGGTGGTGGCCCTTCAACATCTACCCCACGTCGATTGTCGATCGGATCGGTGAGTACAACAGCGAGTAGCCGTTTTCCTCCAGTCCGAACGCGAGCGCTGCTTTCAGAGCAAACCCATCGCCAGTTCACGGACCGCCGCGAGCGACGCGGCCGGATCGATCGACGGGCGGTATTCCAGGCCCACGAAACCGGCGTAGCCGGACTCGGCGATGGCTCGGAAAACGTTGCCGTAGTTGATCTCGCCGGTCCCGGGCTCGTGGCGGCCGGGAACGTCGGCGACGTGCAGATGCCCGATCTTCTCGGCATTGGCCCGGATCGTCTCGATCAGGTCACCCTCCATCAACTGCATGTGGTAGATGTCGTAGAGCAGCTTGACGTTGGGGCTGTTCACCTCGTCGACGATGTGGAAGCCCTCCTCGGACCGATCGAGGAACACGCCCGCGTGATCGACCCGCGTGTTCAGCGGCTCGAGACCCAGCGTGATGCCGGCCGGCTCGACGATCGGGAGGCTCGCCTTGAGACCGTCGACGACCGAACGGTGTTGGGCCTGGTGGCTGAGGCCGCGGATGGCGTTGCCAGGCGTCAGGATGAGGGTCGTCCCGCCGAAGCGCCGCGCGGCGGCGACGGCACGCTCCAGGCCAGCCAGGTAGGCGTCGCGGGCCGCCGGGTCGACGAGCGGGCCTCCCTCGGCGCCGGAGAATGCCGCGCACGTGAGGGCAAGGGCCTGCTGTCGTTCCAGGATGCCATCGAGGTCTTTCTCGGCCAGTCGCCAGAACTCGTAGGCGTCGTAGCCTGCCTGGACGACCGCATCCAGTCGCTCGACGAATGGCCGGTCACGGAAGATCATCTCCACGCAGACCGAGAAGCGTATTGTCATCGACGTGTCCTCCTTCGTGGTTGGTACCGATGGTACCTCCCCCGTCGGCCGGATGCAAGGGCCATTTCACTATCTAGCGGCCGTACTGGCTACCGGACGACGTGCTCCATCTGCTAGGGGTGAGGGGCCGGACGACCTGGTGTGCGGCGTCGGATCCACGGGGTCTCGCCCCATCTTCGGCCGAGCTTGCCTGAGCTTGCGCGTCAGGTCACGGAAAAACTCCACCACGGCCTCCGGCCGAGCACCCAACCCTCTCACCCCGGCCGCCTTCGACGGGAAGTCCCCCATCCCCAGCAACGCGATCGCCGCGTTCCGCAGAATGCTGAACACCTCCGGCGCCTGCCCCAGGTGAATCGGGCTCTCGTCCTCCCCAAACGTCACGTCCCGCACCCAATGATCCCGGTTCTCGATGTGCCAATGCACTCGCCAGCGGGTGAGGAGACCCCTCGCATCCGCCCGCCGCCCATTCAGACTCGTGATGGCGTACTCCACCTCCGCCGTGATCGTCGGCAGGCCGCTCTGCCGATCCTTCTGCTTCACCACCCGCTGAATCCGCGAGACTTGGGCCACCCCCGGCCACGGCTTCCCGACGTCGCCGGACGATCCCACGTAGCGATTCAGGTCCGCCGACTCGATGCTCCACAGCGTCCGCACCTCCTGCCGACCGTGCGTCGCCTTCGGACTCACCGCTTGCGTGACCCTCAGCCGAGCGTCAGGCGTATCTCCTCAATAAAGGGGGGCAAAGTTAGGGCGTGGTCCACGATGCGCCGAGGTTGAGTT
>JACPQP010000273.1 GCA_016190465.1 Chloroflexota bacterium | reverse complement strand
GCTGGCGGCCCTTCGGCCCTCCCCACAAGCTCTGAGCCTACTGAAAGCGGTAGTCGGCACCGACGAGCCGATCCCCGTTGGCATGGTCCCAGCCGATTGGGCACGGAAGCGTTGCGTTCGCGCCTTCCGCGTGCTCCCGGGCCAGCGCTGGCTCGATCTGCGTGCCTTCGAGACACGTGAGGCGCTGCGGCTGGAACTCGCGGAGGTGCTCGCCAATCTTAGGATCGACGACCTTGACGTGAGTGGCGTGCGAGGCCCGAGGCGCGAGCTGACGCAAGCCATCGCCCGCTGGGCCTACGAGCACGGCTTCGCCGGTCTCGCCTACCGCAGCCGGTTCGACGACAGCCTTGACTGCTGGGCGGTTTTCGAGGGTGCCGAGCTCGAACCGGTCGGTGTGGCTGAGCCGCTCACCCCGGCTGATCCTGACCTGCTCGCGGCCGCCACGCTGTTTGGCCTCCACGTGGAGTCCTAGCCGACCTGCCGAGCCACCGCAGCCCTCATCTCGGTGCCCGGCAAGTCACTCCTGACGGCTCTCCTGCTGGCGGCGTGACCTACATCCGGCCCTCCCTATGGATGTCACTACGACGGCAGACCGGTCGGAGTACCGTAGGCGAGTTGGCGTGGGCCGGCAGGATTCGTACGTTCGGTTGCGCCCCGGGCCCCAATGACCCCGATGATGTGACGCGCATCCGTCGGTTGATCTGCCAGGCCACCACTGACGGTGCCTGGCCACCGACGACCGGAGCTCCGTGCGTGTTGCGAGGGATCGGCGGCACTGCTAGAATGTGACGCAGGATCCCTCCACGCCCGCCCAGATGTGGCGCAGGGCATCTCGCGATGCTCACACGGGGCAGCAATGGACCCTCGTCGGCCGCACGGATTCCGCTCCGGCAACTGGCCCGGCGCCACGCGTCGCGCGGCGGGCCGACTGGTCTGGCTCGGTCGGCTGGGCCTCCAGCGGCGGATCATGCTCTACGTCACGGTGGGCCTAATGATGATGTTCGGCGCGGGGGCCCTGGTGAACGTGCAGTCTATCCAGCGGGCGACCGAGTTGGTGTACGACGAGCGTCTCATCCGGGCCTACACGATCGAGGGCTTCCTCCAACAGGACTTTCTCCACACCGCGCGCGACGTGCGTGCGGAAGCCCCGGCTCTGCTCGCCGCGGACGACCGGCGGCGCGACGCCGCGACGCGTGGCCTGCTGGCTCACCTCTCCGATGTCGACCCGTTCCGCTTCTTCCGCGTCACCGGCGTGTGGGTCGTCGATGTCGGGGGACGCGTGGTCGCCGCGGCCGGTCGACCGCTGCCCGGTGCCGATGCCCGGGCGGTCGTATCCGCGGTCGGCCGATCGTCCGGCGAGTTCGCCGTCCTCCCGGCGGTCGGCGAGTCGGACGCCGGGATCCCCTTCGCGACGATCGCGGTTCCCCTGGGGGGCCCGGGTGGACCCGCACAATGGGCCGTCGCCGTGCATACGATGTCCATCAACAGCCTGGCGCCGTACGCGCCCGTGGCGGGATCGCCCGCCAATGACCCCCGCTCGCAGTACCACCTCGAGGTTCTGGGTCCCGATGGGCGCGTGTTGCTTGGGATCGGCGAGGATGAAACCCCGGGCGGTCTGAGCCGCCACGCGTCCATCATGGGGAGCCTCATGGCGGATCGCCGGGCTGCCTCCCTGCTGCATCGGCCGTCGCCGGGCGATGCTTTCGAATCCCACGTGATGGTAGCGGTGCCGATCGCTTCGTCGGACTTCTACCTGGTGCTCGAGCAGCCGCTCGACGTGGCCCTGGCATTGCCGATGGAGCTGCAGCGGCGGCTCGGGGTGGTCACCGCGCTCGGTTTCGTCGCCACCCTGGCGGTTGCCTGGGTCACGACCCGGCACGTCGTGAGACCGGTTCAGCAGTTGACCACTGCCGCCCACCGTATGGCGACCGGGAACCTGGAGGACCCGATCCGGATCGCGGCGGGAGATGAGGTGGGCCGGCTGGCGGACAGCCTGGACACGATGAGGCGGCAGTTGAGTGCCGCGTACCGCCAGCTTGCGCAGGCCAACGGGGAGCTGGAGGCGCAGGTCCGCGAGCGCACGGCCCGGCTCGCCGAGCTCCTGCGCGAGATCATCTCTGCGCAGGAGGAGGAGCGGTACCGGCTCGCTCGCGAGCTGCATGACGAGACGGCGCAGACCCTCGGCGCGCTGTTGATCGCGCTCGACCGGGCCCGCGACGCGCTCCCGGGAGGGTTCTCGACCTCTGGGGAGCAGATCGCCGAGGCGAAGGCGATCGCCACCCGTCTGCTCGAGGAGACGCGGCGGCTTATTCTCGCCTTGCGTCCCCTGGTGCTCGATGATCTGGGCCTGGCGCCCGCCATCCGCTGGTACGCCGAGACCCACCTCCAGGACGAGGGGGTGGCGACCATCGTGAAGATCGACCAGCCGGGTGACCGGCTGCCCAGGCATATCGAGGTCTCGCTGTTCCGCGTGATCCAGGAGGCGGTGAACAACATCGCGAAGCACGCCGACGCGCGGCATGCCTGGATCCGCCTCGTGTTTCGCGACGCGCTGGCCCGGGTGGAGGTCTCCGACGACGGCCGCGGGTTCGATGCGGAGCGGGTCATCGGCTCGGGCGCCGCGGTCGGCAGCGTCGGGCTGCTGGGCATGCAGGAGCGGGTGCGGCTCCTCGAAGGACGCCTCCAGATCGCCTCGCGGCTGGGCGAAGGCACGACCCTCACGGCCGAGATTCCCCTACCCGTGGAGGGGTGTACCTGTACCCGACCGTCACGAAAAAGGTGCTCGCCGACTATTTGCGCCGGGTTGACGACGGCGAGAACCGCGCCAGCTACGACAATCTGAGCGAGCGCGAGCGCGAGGTGTTGACGCTTATCGCCCAGGGCAAGACGACCGCGGAGATCGCGGGGGCCCTCTGCATCAGCCCGCACACCGTGCAGACGCACCGCGACCACATCATGGAGAAGCTCGACCTCCACCGCAAAGCTGAGCTGATCAAGTACGCGATCCGCAAGGGGCTCGTCGACACGGACGCGTGACGGCTTTGCCCGGCGGATATCCCCCAAACGCCCGATCAACGAATAGGGCGCTTCCGTTCCTCGATTCACCTCCCAAGCCGATACCCAAATCGACGGCTGCTGCCTACACTGGCCCCAAGGAGGTGTGCCATGAACGTGAACTGGAAAGCCCTGCAACTGATCGCCGCCACTCAGGTGGCGGCCCTGGCCCTCGCCGGGTGCGCTCAGTTGGCGCCGGCCTGGAGCGGCGTGGCGGTTCCGGCGGCGCCCAAGAATGTGGTGGTGGCTCACGCGGCAGGAGTGCCGCACACCGCGCAGCCCAAGCGCCTCGAGGCCGTGGTGGAGATCGATATGCACGAGTTCTCGTTCTCCGTGCCTGGCGCGCCGGGGACCGCCGCCGTCAAGGTGCCGGCTGGTAAGACGGTCGGCCTCCACCTGCACAACGAGGGCGCGGTGATGCACGAGCTGGTGATCGGACGCAAGCCGGTCGAGTTCGTGGAACGGGAAGTGGACGGCAAGAAAGTCTCGGTGCCAGACGGCTACGCGAAGGCGCTCTTCGAAGATCTCGAGGCGGATGTCTTCTTCTACTACGGCGAGGGTAAGGCCGAGATCGGAGGGGCTACCTTCGAGGAAATCGAGGTCGAGCCCGGTCTCAGGGATATCTGGCTCCGTTTCAAGGTCCCGCCGGAGCTCGCCGGGGAGTGGGAGCTCGGTTGCTTCGTCCCCGGACACTACGAGGCCGGGATGTACGCGACGCTGATCATCGAATGAGCGCGCGGGTTGAGCAGCCGCGGGGGCACTGACCGCAGCGCCCCCAGGCTGACCGGTCCGCTGGCGGCGAAGGAAAAGGCTGTTTCAGTCTGTTCGTGAACCAGGTGCTGCCTAACGCTGCCTTCTCGACGCGAATCGCGAGCGATCAGCCGATCGTGGTCGAGCGCTCCATGGACTTCTCAGCCAGGCAGGGTGGCACGAACACGCTTGGAGTGCGATCGATCGCTCACTCGCCGAGGCGGAAAGGCGGGTAGCGATCGGTGACCAGGATGAAGGCATAGGCCTCGACCCGCAAGGCCCACCGCATCACGCCGACGGCGAAGTCAAACAACGACCTTGGATAGCGACCCGTGAACAGGATGGCGAACCACGCAATCACTACGCAGACCAGCGCCGCTATTGCCAGAAACGCCAGAACGACGTAGTGGGGGATCGCCAGCAGCCACTTGACCAGCGGCAACCACCGATTGAGGTCCTCTCTCGCATTGGGATAGGGCATCGTCACGTGAACTGCCTGCTCCTCGTCTGTGGACGGATACTCGTCTCTCAACAGCGCCAGGTAGGCCCCGACACGATAGATCAACTTGGTGAGGGCGAGGTTCCAGTCAAACCACCATTTCGGGTACTTCTGCCGGAAGACGAGCATCAGTGCCGTGGGGATGACGACGATCCCACCAGCAGCAAGGTTGACGCGCGTCTGACCTCCTCCGTCCGTCGTCCAATTCCCCCCTCCCCCTGAGAGCAACCCAAGAATGATCAGGATGGGGATTGCTGCAAACCCTCGTAAGAACGTGGATAGTCGGTCCCGATCTCCCTCGGGGTAATCGACGGACAGACCCACCGGGTACGCAGTTGAGCTCTCGGCCATAGCAGCCCTCCTTCCTCTGGCGAATCCTACGGATACGCAGTCTAGTCTCTCTACGGTCGGCTGTCAAGGGAACCCGGTCGGGCCCGGGCAAGCTAGGACTAGGCAGAAGGCAAGCAACCCGGTAGAATGTAGTAACTGCGGAGCGTCCCACAAGTCGCCGGAGGTCAGGCTGTGCAAGCGAAGAACGTTATCCTGTTTGTGTGCGACCGAGCCCTGCTGGAGCTTTACTGGGATCGGATCCACAAGTACCTGCAGCCACACGAAGTCAAGTGGGCCTTCTCGGTGGCAACGGCTCAGGAGTTGAGCGAGGTCTCCCGTGGCTCGCCAGGGTCTTGGGACGTGATCCTGGTCGATTCGACCGTGCTGAGACAGAACGAGGACTCGCTCAAGACCTTCCTCGCGGCGAACCCGCGGGTCGTAGTGGGAGTGCTATACGAGGCGAATCCCCCCTCGAAACTGGCACTGAGCAACGCGACAGCATTCGAGACGCCGAGCGACGTCGACGACTGGCTCGTGATGATGCACCGGCTTCTCGGGGCCGAGTAGCTCGACGCCTGCCCGCTAGTACGGTGCCCCGCCTTTGCTCCAGCTAGCCGCAGGTAGGCTAAACAGTTGGCTCCCAACAACGAAGCGAAATGGTGGTGCTGGCTGTACAGGGACGCGACCTATCGGCTGGCTACCACTGCCGCTCTGTCGAGCCGACGCTCGACGAGGTGCCTTTTCCCGATGTCGCGCCGAACGTGGTACTCTCCATGAACATAGGCTAGCGCCTGCTCGACTGACTGCTCTGCCTCATCCACTGTGTCGGCGACTCCAACCAATGCGATGGAACGGGATGTCGTCGTCAAGACCTCGGCGTCCGTCCCATTCACCTTGGCAAAGAACACTTTGACGCCCAGCGACTCAATCCTCGTACGATCTAGCCCGAGCTTCACTGCAACCCTGGGCTGTAGCGGATAACCGGGCGGGGTGACGTACTTGCACACGGTCGCTTTCCGAGCAAACCGCAGGTCGAGGTCCTCCAGTGTGCCCCCGATGATGGCGTGACAGACATCGACGAGATCGTTCTCCAGAAGCGGCAGCACGTTAGTCGCCTCGGGATCCCCAAACCGGGCGTTTATCTCGATGAGCTTTGCCCCCTCATCGGTCATCATGAACTGCCCGTACATGACGCCGCGGTAGGGACAACCCTCGGACCGGAGCCCCTCGGTGACCCTGCGCAGGATCCCTAGCGCTTCGTCTCGCTGGCGTTCCGTCACGAAAGGCAGCAGCCCGTCAGCCTGGGAGTACGAGCCCATACTCCCGGTGTTTGGGCCTTCGTCTCCCTCGAATGCCCGCTTGTAATCTTTCACCAGCGGCATCGGCAAGACCGTGTGACCGTCAACGAATGTCTGTAATGTGAACTCCTCACCAATCAGCCGTTCCTCGACGACCACACCAGCAGCGCCACCGATCCGGCCCTGGATAA
This sequence comes from Chloroflexota bacterium, assembly GCA_016190465.1. Taxonomy (GTDB): domain Bacteria; phylum Chloroflexota; class UBA6077; order FW602-bin22; family JACPQP01; genus JACPQP01. The sequence goes on along the minus strand of JACPQP010000273.1, from coordinate 1,188 downwards.
CTGCCTGACCATACTCGATGGCGTCTTCGACTGAGTGAAGTTGGAGCCCCATCACCTTGACGCCTTTACCCGCCGTCAGGCCGACCGGCTTGAGAGCGAACTCCCTGTCGGCAGCTCGCAGGAATCTCCTCAGTGCGTGGGGATCCGTGAAGTAGTGGTACTCGACCTGACCCGGAATGTCGTATTTACGCATCAGATCACGGGTGAAAAGCTTGGAGGTCTCGAGGCGAGCGGCCTGGCGCATCGGCCCGACGGTCGGGATGCCAGCCAGATCGAGCGCGTCGGGCAGACCGACTTCGAGAGGGTCTTCGAGCCCTATTACAGCCAAGTCGACAGCCTGCTCGCGGGCCCACTCAGATATCCATCGGACATCCCTCTCGTCGTGGCAAGCCATCTTACGGGACAGCGCTGCCAGCCCTGGATTGTCGTTGCGAGAAACCGTGAGGAGATCGGTTCTGCCACCACGACACAGGGCCTCCGCGATCGTATGCTCCCGTGCTCCCCCGCCGATTAGCAGAACCCTGACGTCCTTTTGTTGCTGGCCCTCCGGTGACCGCATCGATGATGCATTCTCCTTAATTCTTCTCTTGCAGCCCAGGGAACACGCACGTACCATACGTCGGTCCACACTAGACCGTCGTTAAGGACCGTTGCCTGGGCACAAGGATCACATTGGAACGTCACTCCATAGGATACCATCCCAGTCAACCGTGGCGAAGTGGTAGGTTGCTCGAGAACCACCGGCCCATCGGGCATCCTTTTCGCCGATGAGCGGGGCCCGGGTCAGTCCAGCGGCACGCGACGGGAAAGGTCGGCCGCTACGGGATGCTGGGGAAGCGCCCGGCGAGGTCGTAGAGGAGCGGCGAGAGGAAGATGATCAGCAGGATAAAGATCGCCGGCAGCACCGTCGACCACCCATCCCAGCCCGCGGCATCGCGCTCGCCGTGATCGGTCACTCGCACCGCCATCCTGGCTAGCCCTCCTCTCTTCCACCTTGAATAACGGCCCGGGACGGCTACAGTTACGCCTCGGGTTGATGATCGGGTAGAAGACTATCCTGCAAGATGCGTGCCAGGGGGCGGCCCTCACCCCCCTGGCACGCCGTTCCTGAGTGGGTCGTTCCTGAGGTGGGCGGGCGCGGAGAGGGGGGATGCGGGGACGGCCCTCACCCCCAACCCCTCTCCCAAT
>JACPQP010000272.1 GCA_016190465.1 Chloroflexota bacterium | reverse complement strand
TGGGTGACTGCTGGTGACGGATGGCTACGGACCGAGCCGTCCGAACCGACGTTCCGGAAGAGTGTGCAACCTGCCCACCATGCACCGGGTGGACAAACTGCCCGCGCTCCCTGGACATAAGTAGGTCTCGGAAAGTTCACCTGCGTCTCGGGAAGGTCCAGGAAGGGCGGAGCCCGTCCTGGCGGGGTTTGGGGTGTCCCCAAAACCATCAAAAACTTTCTGATACCTACTTATCCGTTGCTCATGTGGAGGCCCGCGATGTCCAGACCTGTTCGGGTTGCCGTGGTTGGCCTGGGTTGGCCGGGGATGCGTCACCTGGAGGCGTACCAGAAGTGCGTCGATGCCGAGGTGCGCATCCTGGACGCGATCTGCCGCTCGGCCGAGGCTGGAGCCGAGGTCCGGCTGTGAAGACGATCTACTTGCTCCATCGGTAGGATTGTGGTAGCATTGGGATCAGGTTGGAGTGAGAGGGTCAAGGTATGGTTGCCACAGGATCCGCTGCCGAGGCGGCAAAGAGGGGGACCACGCGGGCGACACCGAAGTCCTTGGAGTATGAGAAGCTGTCCATCACGCTCCCGCGCGAGCTGGCGTTGGCACTGCGTGAATATGTGCGTGCGGGTGGTGCGCCCTCGGTCAGCGCATTCCTGGCCAGTCTCGTGCGCGAGCAGTTTGAGCACGATGTGCTCGACCAGATCCTCGAAGAGGACTTCCGAGAGAATCCCATCACCGAGGAGGAACGCGCGTGGGCACGGCGCGTCCTGAGCAGGCGGCAGCCCTAGCCCCACTCACGCTCGATGCCGGCGCCCTCATCGGATTTGAGGATCGGAACCGCGTCGTCGGAACACTGGTCGACACGGCACGGAAGGCGAGCGTGCCGATCATCGTGCCGGTGGGTGCGTTGGCCCAGGTCTGGCGGGGTGGAGCGAGGCAAGCGCGACTGGCGGCGCTGGTGCAGGCGCGCGGTGTCATCCTGGAGACGGTGACGGTGCCCCTGGCCAAGGCCGCTGGCGAACTCTGTGGCCGGCGCGGCACCAACGACGTGATCGATGCGACGGTGGTGCTCACCGCGCGCAAGTACCTGGCAGTCATCGCGACCTCTGACCCCGCTGACCTGTGCCATCTTGATGCACGGCTCACCGTCGTGCAGGTGTAGTCTTCGAGTCACGTGGCCATCGTGGACGCCAATCGGCGCGCCTACGTCGGCGGGCCCGAGTCGTGGAGCACCTCCGGCAGCGGTCCGGGCAGCGGGTGGCTCACGTCGATTCCGTGGATCTCTCTCACCTGCTGACGATTCTGTCACCTCCGCGTTGACACTCCTGTCACCCGACCCGGCTAGACTGGCAATAGGCTTGTTGCGGGATAGGCCGAAGCAGGTCGCCTGTCTGTCATTCCGAGCCCCGCAAGGCGAGGAATCCCGGTCGTGCCCCGCGTGCAACGTGGCCGAGATTCCTCGCTGCAGCTCGGAATGACTAGGAGGCTGCGGCTCGGAATGACCAGCGCAGTGCAGCTCGCAACGACAGGTCGCCTGCTATTTCGGTATCCGGCAACAAGCCTGGAGAGCAGGTCTTCAGCGGCTATCAGCTGCCGGCGCTGGTTGGGAAACGCGGGCTGTCTGCCTGACGTGGTGCTCAAGGCGGATCGCTGAAACCTGAACGCCAACTCGCAACAACCGGAGGAGGGGCAGACCGATGCGAGCCGTTCGCCGAGCGCTGGGCGCCGGCCTGGTCTACCTGGCCATCGGGATTGGTCTCGGCTGCCAGTCAGGTGCACCGGCACCCGCAGCGCCCGCGGCGGTGGAGACCGCTGGCGCACCGTCCGAAACCTTCGTCGACGACCTTGCGCTCCGCGACAGCAAGGACCCGGCGGCGTACTACAACCGCGGCCTTGCCCACTATCGCCTGGATCAGCTCGACGAGGCCATCGCCGACTTCGACCGGGCCATCGAGCTCAGCCCGTTCTACGCCCCGGCCTTCGTCAACCGGGGCAACGCCTACCGGCGGCAGGGTCAGTTCGACCGGGCGCTGGAGAGCTACGACGCGGCCCTGGCAATCGATCCCAATCTCGCCCCCGCGCACTACAACCGGGCGAGCCTCTACCGCGCCGAGGACCGGCTGATCGAGGCGCTGGCCGACTACTCCCGCGCCACCGAGCTCGACCCGCAGTTCGCCGACGCCTTCTACAGTCGAGCGATCGTCCACAGCCAGTTGGCGCAGCCCGAGGAGGCGATCGCCGATTACACCCGCGCGGTCGAGCTCCGGCCCGGCTTCGCCGAAGCCTATTTCAACCGGGCGCTGGTCTACGTGCAGGTTCAGGCGTACCCCCAGGCGGCCGACGACCTCCGGCAGTACCTCAGCCTGCGACCCGTCGCCGAGAACCGGGCGGAAGTGGAGGAGGCACTGAGCGAGATCGAGGGGCTGGCGGCGAACGGGGCGCCGTAGGCTACCACCTCTTGTACGCGTCGCTCATCTTCCGGTACTCGACCAACGGCTCGCCGATGACCTTCGCCGCCGCGATGATCTGGCTGGCCTCCTCCAGGATGCTGACCCACTGGAACGCCTCGTCCAGCGTCTGACCGATCGAGAAGGCGCCGTGTCCCCGGAGCATGATGATCTTGTACTGCGCCAGCGCGGCCGGGACTTTCTCCTCCAGCTCCCCCGAGCCCGAGGCGAACTCCGCGGCCACCACCGGGACCTTGTGGAGGAAGTAGGACGCCTCGTTGTCGATGGGGACGATCTCCTCGCGGGAGAGCGACAGCGCGATGGCCGTCCGCGGGTGGGCGTGGACGACCGCCAGGGCCGGCGTCCGCCGGTAGATCGCCCGGTGGACCACAAGCTCGGTCGAGGCCAGCACGACGCCGCTATCCGGCTTGTCCAGCCCGGTAATGACGATGTCGTCGAGCTGGAGCCGGCCGAGCATCGCCCCGCGGCGCTTGATCGCCAGCTTGTCCCCCAGGCGCAGGCTGAGGTTGCCGCCGTGCGAGCTGATCAGGCTCGCCTCGTACAGGTCGCGCCCGATCTCCTGAAACTGTCGGAAGATCTCGGGATCCAGATTCATCGTCTCTTGCTCAACCCAAGCTCGTGCAGCTTTTCCGGCGTAGGCACGCCATCCCGGTCCCAGCCCCGGCCCCGGTAGTACTCCTCGAGCATCTCTTCCAGGTGGACGACCCAGCCCTTCGACGGACCATCGGCCACTGGCTCCTGGAGCAGCCGCGGCGGGAGCGTGTCGTCCGCCCGGGTGAAGCCCGCCCGGAGGTTGAACAGCCGCTCCAGGTTCCAGACGCGCTCGCCGATCTGGAGAAGCTCGCCGGTCGAGCAGTGGATGCCTGTGGTCGCGGTGAGGACGCGGGCGAAGAACTCCTCGGCCACGGCCAGGTTGCAGAACTTGCACAGCACCAGGGAGTCGATGGCGGCGGCGCTGTTCTGGTGCAGGGACACGATGCTCGCCTTCCCCTGGACCTGGAACCGGTTGATCCGCTTGGGCAGCCCCAGCAGCTCCGGGCCGAGCATATTGCCCCGCAGATGGCAGCCACCCCGATTCGAGGTGGCATAGAGCAGCCCCTGGCCCTGCATCCCCCTGGGGTCGTAGGCGGGCAGCTCCAGCCCCTTCACGCTCATCGAGCACTCGGGGACGCCGTGGCGCTCGGCAAAGCGTCGAGAGCCCTCGGCCAGCTCGTCGCCCAGCCCCTCGCGGCGGGCAATCGACCGAATGGTGTCCGGCAGCGCCTCGGCCTGGCCGAATCGCGGGCCATCGGGGATGGTCCCCCGCTGGACAAGCTCCATCGCGCAGGCGATCGTCGCGCCGGTCGAGATGGTGTCCAGCCCCAGCTCGTTGCAGAGGTAGTTGGCCTCGACGATGGTCTCGAGATCCGAGACGCCGCAGGCGGCGCCGAGCGCCCAGATCGACTCGTACTCCGGCCCCTCGCCCTCCCGGCGAGCCGTCCTGGTCTGCCGGATGCAGGCGATGGGACAGGCCCAGCAGGCGGTGTTCTTCACCAGGAACTGGTCGGTGAGGGCCTCGCCGGAGATCTGCTCGGCATCCGCGAACTGGCTCAACTGGAAGTTGCGCGCGGGCAGCGCGCCAAAGAGGTTGAGGATGTTGACCAGCGCGGCGGTGCCGAAGCGAGGCAGCGCCTGGGAAGTCAGGGGGCTGGCCTTGAGGTGCTTGCTCGACTCGTAGACGACGAACTTGAAGTACTCGCGGTCGGCGAACTCGAGGTGCTGGTCGCCCTCGACGACGATCGCCTTGAGCTGCTTGCTGCCCATCACCGCGCCGGGCCCACCGCGGGCGAGCGAGCGGCTCGCGTCGTTCATGATCGCGGCGATGCGGACCAGCCGCTCGCCGGCCGGCCCGATGCAGAGGACGTTGCGGGCCCGGCCCTGGCCGAGCGCGGCCGTCGCCTCGAAGACGGTCTTCCCCCAGAGGTGATCGGCCGGCTTGAGGGCCGGGCCGGTCCGGGTGATCTCCAGGTACATGGGCCGGGGCGCCCGGCCCCGGACGATGAGGGCGTCGTAGCCGGCCCGCTTGAAGCGCATGCCCCAGAAGCCACCGGCGTTGGCGTCCAGGATCGTGCCGGTGAGGGGCGACTTCGTGCTGACGGTGAAGCGGTTGCTGGTGGGGAAGGCTGTGGCCGTCAGCGGCCCAGTGGCGAAGACCAGCACGTTGTCGGGGGAGAGGGGGTCGAGCCGGGGATCCACCAGGTCCCAGAGCAGCCTGGCGCCCAGCCCGCGGCCACCGACGAACTGCCGGGCCATCTCGAGGTCCAGGGGGTGGGCCTCGATGGCACCGGTGCTCAGGTTGACGTCGAGAATCTGGCCCATCCAGCCGAGCATCGGTCCCACCCCCGCAATAGCCGACAACTACTTCGGCAATGTCACATTCAACCAGCCGTGTCGAGGTGACCTAACCCCCCGTCCCCCTTCCCGGCGCGGGAAGGGGGAGCCCGCTCCCGACACTTCGCCATCCAGGAGGTCTACTCCAGCCATTTCCTGATCCGGGCGAGGACACCGGGCAGGTCTGCCTCCACTTCCTGGTTGCTCACGTGCAGCACTCGCCGCCCCAGGCGCTCGAGCTGTCGATCTCGCTCGGCGTCGTATTCCACATGTCCCGCGTGCACGCCACCGTCGACCTCGACGACAAGACGTGCCTGGTGCCGACAGAAGTCCGCGACGAGCCCGAGGATCTCGAGTCCATCTCACCTTCTGGCGGAAGCCCTGCACGAGCGAGGGCGGGGCTGGGTTCCCCCTTCCCGCGCCGGGAAGGGGGCCAGGGGGTTAGGTCGCCCCGGCCGGCACCTTGACCCGGAATGTGACATAGCCGAACTACCCGTGGCCTATGATACGCGCTCACTGCCGGAACGTCCACTCGTCCCGGACGTACTTGTCTGCCCGCAGCGCCGCGGCGCGCTCCCACTCCGGAGCGGTCAGCTCGCCGGCCCGCGGGGCGATCCCACCCCGCTCGACCGCTGCGCACCACGCGCAGACGACCTCGCCAGCAGTGACCGTGCGACCACACGCCCAGGCTAGCGAGCCGATGCGCCGGTCGAGCTCGGCCGCGAGGGCGTGCCGCTCGGCCACCGTCCCGGTCAGCACTGCGGCCAGATCCTCTGCCCGAAACTCCAGGGGGATGAGGCCGTGGTGCAGCACGACGCCACGTCGTCGCACCTGCGCGCTGCCGGCCAGCTTCCGGCCCTGGTACCGCGGCTCGAACGGGCCGTAGCCCGCGAAGCACGCCGCCGACAGAAGGCCCCTCGGCCGCGTCGAACGTGCCTCCGCGAGGGGAATCAGGTCGGCCCCGATGCCCAACTGCATCAGGACGTCGAGCAACAGGCGCCCAAAGCGCTCGTACGAGGCCACCAGATCGCCGGCGACGAGCGGGTAATCGGCAGGCAGGGCGAAAGTGAACCCCACCTGCTCCCCGTGGAGAACAGCCGAACCACCGCTCGCCCGACGAACGATGGCGATGCCGCGCCTGGCGCAGGCGTGGCGATCCACCTGCGCAGCCGGCTGGGCCGCGCCCAGGGAGACCGCGGGCGCCGCCCAATCGTAGAAGCGCAAGGTCGGCGACGCGGCGCTCGTGGCGACCGCCTCCATCAGCGCCTCGTCGATCGCCATCTGCGTGGCGGTGTCCGCGGTGAGCAGGGGAAGAAGCCGTAGCGTTGACAACTCTGTCCTCGGTTGTGCGCGTTTTTCACAGATCGGGTTCCTCGGCCGTGACGCCGACCGGGTGGCGAGCTACAATGAAGGCACCGACGCGCCTGCCCGGTAATCGGCCGCCTTCATCGCTGCCGTGACGACCGTCGCCACGTCCAGCGTGGTCAGACAGCCCCGGT
>JACPQP010000274.1 GCA_016190465.1 Chloroflexota bacterium | reverse complement strand
GGGCTGGGGTGGCGGGGCCCGGACTGCTAACCTCTATCCCCTGGCCCCTATCCCCCGTGTCCGGCGGCAAGTGGCTCGACCCCTCGTCAGAGTCGGGTACGGAGCCAGTGCGGTACCCCTCGTCGGTGAGGTAGCTCAGCCCCAGCGCTAGGATCGACCGGGCGGTGGCGAGGTGATTGGTCGGCGTGGTCGCGAACGCCGCGCGCTCGACCGTGAACCAGGGCAGGCCAGCGAACAGGCCAGCGGCGATGCGCTCTCGGATCACGTGCTCGGCCGCGGGAAACGGCTCGGCGCTGGTGACCGCCACCAGGTCGAACCCGACCGCGTGAGCAAACTGTTTGACGTCCTGGGTGAGGGTAAGGTCACAGCAATCTCGGCCAGAGATAGGCGGCAGCTTGCTCACACCGCCATCAGGAGGGCCTCGAACCGTTCTTCAGGCACGGGCAGATGATCCCCTTCCAGCGCGGCAATGTATCCCTGAATTGCCTCCCGAATGTACGCGATCGCCTCTTCTCGCGTTCTCCCCTGGCTGATACAACCAGGTAGGCTAGTACACCCGGCAACCCGATAGCCATCTTCGCCAGGATAGATGAGCACTTGCCTCACTGTTCACCTCCGTCGTCGATCTCGCAGACTCCTCGGGATAACCGGACCCGAGAGGCCGATCTGGTGTCCATCCAGGTGCCGACTGAGAGGGACCGGGGCGTCTGCTGGCATGGCCAGGGTCAGGACACGACCTGGTAGATGGCCGGTCGATATCGAGGCCGAGGAATCGGCTTACCCTCGGCGCGAGCCGCCTCCAGCCAGGCTGCTTTGGCGATCTCGACCTGTTGGAGCGCCTCCGATGGCGTCTTGCCGAACGCAGAGCAGGCATCGAGATCGGGAATGTCGGCGATGTATCCGCCGTTGGGTTCACTGTAGAAGATATTGATGTGGTAATCTCTCATGGCTCATCTCCCAATTCCAGATCATACCGCTCGACAAGCCGCAGAAACTGATGAATCTGGTACAGCTTGGCCTTGCCATCGACGTCCTGGAGGTTCACCAGTTCCTGCACCTGTGGATGGACGAAAACGTGATGGCTGCCGCTCACTCGCGCCAGTCGAAAGCCGAATGCCTCAATGAGCGCGACCATCTCGCTGAACCGGATGTTCTTCGAGCCAGCGAGAGCCTTTTCGAGCAGCCTGCGTTCTCTCACGTCTCGAACCACCGGTGGTCGGCGAGCACCACCGATGTCTCGATCTGCCGCTCCGGCACCGACCAGTAGGTCCGCAGCAGCCGTGCCTTCTCCTCCGGAGTGACGAGTCGGAAGCCGTTGCTCTCGTAGAAACGGATGGCCCAGACGGCGTCGGCCCAGGTGCCGACCAGGAGCGGCCGGGTCGTCTGCTCGCGGAGCGCCGCGAGCAGCTTGCTCCCGATGCCCTGCCCCTGTCTCGCGGTGCGCACGTAGGCGTGCCGGACCAGGCTCACGTCTCGGACGTGCTGGAGGCCCATCACCCCGACCAGTTCGCTACCCTCCTCGTACCCCCAGAAGACGACGCCCTCGTCCATCTCGTGTCGCAGCTCGTCTGCGGGCATGTATGGCTCTTTCCACCGGTCCGGCGGGATGATCCCCCGGTACGCCTGGGCGGCATCGTTGATGATCGCGTCGATCGCCTGAAAGTCGTCGTCGCGGCACCGGCGGATCATGTCTTCGGCTCGGCCGCGGACATCCGTGCCACCTGGTGAATCTCATCTGGAATGACCAGGCTCACTGTCGATCTCCCTGAAGCATCGGAGTTGCTTTCCTCCATCATTGTATCGCACCCCTCATCCTCCAGCCGCATGGGTCATTCCGAGCCCCGCAGCCCCTTTGTCATTCCGAGCCCCGCAGGGCGAGGAATCTCCGCCCCGGTGCACCAGGGCCACGACCGAGATTCCTCGCTGCGGCTCGGAATGACCAGCGGAGCGCGGCTCGGAATGACCAGCGGAGCAGTGCGGCAGTAGGACTAAGGGCCCGTCACGGAATAACTGTCTCACGTCGATTACGACCACAGGAGACAGCTCGCCACATCTGGTCGCCGAATTGGTACACT
>JACPQP010000269.1 GCA_016190465.1 Chloroflexota bacterium | reverse complement strand
GCGCTGCTGGCTCCTGGCACCGCGCCGGGACATCCACGTCAGTTATCCCTCACCAGCGCGCTCGCCAGGGCAAAGGGGAAGACCGGGCCACTCCCGTGCCGGTAAAGCAGCCACGCCGCGATGGTCATCGTCCACCGTGAGTCTACCACATCGTCGACGAGCAACACGGGCCCACGCGAGCACCGGCCGGTCACCTCTAGCGCGCCAGCGACGTTCCGGGCCTGGAACGCGCTGTTCTGCATCGTCTTCTGTTCCGGCGTTTCGACCACTTTCGTCAACACGGTCACGAACGGCAAGTTGAGCCAGACGGCAAGTCGCCTCGCGAAGTTCGGCACCAGATCGGGGTGGCGGAGCGATGGGATCGCCGTCCCCCAGGTGGGAAACGGCTGGGGATTCCACTCCTGGATAACCTCGGCCGACGCACTCACCAACTCGTCGCCAAATCGCCCGGTCTGGTACTTGTCGCGCGCCACCGCCCCCCCCACCCAGCATCGCCGTAGACGCAGAGCACGCGACCGGCCTGGCACTGTTCCGCCTCAGCGATCCGACCCTTCCGGTCGGGGAAGGCCCCGGGTGGCCACTGCTTGCGCGGCTCGATCTCCAACCGGGCGCCTTTCAGGAACGATACGGCCTGAGCGACGACCAGCGGTGTGGTAGTTGTAGGCAATCCCCGGCCAGTGCAATTCGCACACCGGCCGCAGGGCGCAGCCGACGAGTCGTCAAGGGCACGAGCGAGGAACTCCATCAGGCACCCAGGATGCGCCCCGTATCGCTGCATCTCCCTGAGCTCAGCCCGCCGTTGGTCGGTCACTCGCTCGGCGCGCTCCAGATCAGATTGCCAGGGGTTCGGCGTGCGGAAGTACGTGCCTCGTTCACGCCCGATCGCGCCGTCGATCTCCAGTAGCTTCAGCGCCCGTTCCAGCGTGCCCTGAGAGATGTTGACACACTCCTGGATCCCACGGATGGTCACCCCTGCCGTCCGTGCCAGTTCGTCCAGGATCTGCTGCATCAGCGCCGGCTGGGGGAACGCCGTGCGGATGAAGTAGTCCTGGATCTCGTCGTCCTCGCGCCCGCTAAGCAGAACACCGTACGCGTCCAGTATTGCCCGGCCGGCTCGCCCAACCTGCTGGTAATAGGCGATGATCGAGCCGGGTCGCTGGTAGTGGACCACGAAGCCCAGGTCCGGCTTGTCGAAGCCCATACCCAGCGCCACTGTCGCCACCAACGCCTTCAGGTGGTTGGCGAGCAGATCATCCTCCAGGCGAACGCGGTCCTCGGACGGCAGGTCGGCGTTGTAAGGCTGAGCGCCGATCCCGCGGGCACGCAGCCAGCCGGCCACCCGTTGCGTGTCAGCCACTGTCAGGCAATACACGATGCCGCTGCCGGGCAGTTCGGGCAGCCGTTCGGCAAGCCAGGCCAGGCGCTCGCTCTGGTCCCGGAGGCGGAGGGCCTGGAGGCGCAGCGAGGCCCGGGCCAGCGTCCCGCGCTGGACCATCAGCCCGCTGCCCAGTTGCGCGCATTGGTGCCGCCCCGCCCCTCGGAAAGCAAGGGCCGCGCTGGACCATCAGCCCGCTGCCCAGTTGCGCTGTCACGTCGGCGATCACTCGATCGTTGGCGGTGGCGGTGGTGGCGATCACGGGCACGGTCGCGGGCAGCGCCCGCAATATGCGGACGATCCGCCGGTAGTCCGGTCGGAAATCGTGCCCCCAGTCCGAGATACAGTGGGCCTCGTCGACGACGAACAGCCCGATCCGTCCCTGGATGCGCGGCAGGACATACTGGAGAAAATGCTCGTTGTTCAGCCGCTCCGGCGAGATGAGCAGAATGTCGCAGGAGTCCGCGGCGAGCTGGGACTCGATCGCGGCCCAATCGTCCTCGTTGGCGCTGTTGATCGTCGCCGCCCGGATGCCGATCCGCTCGGCCATCGCGATCTGGTTGCGCATGACGGAGAGGAGCGGGCTGATCAGCAGCGTCGGGCCGGACCGCTGGTCGCGCAGCAGCCGCGTGGCCAGGAAGTAGACCAGGCTCTTGCCCCAGCCGGTGCGCTGCACGACCAGCACCCGCTGCCGGCGCCGCACGACTGCCTCGACGACTTCCCACTGCCCACTGCGGAAGGCCGCGTCGGGACCGAGCATCTGCCGAAGCAGTTGCCAACCGCGTGACCGGAGTTCCACGTGTGTCCCATCGGCATCATTGCTGCTCCCCGGTGTCTCCATCTCTCCTCCCCTTGCGAAGGGTGGCGCCGTCAGCTATGATGCGCCCGACCGAACCGAAGCTGAGCTACTCCGAGACCACGTGGAAACGTGAGAAATGGCGCGACTGCAATTGCCGATGCCGCCCGTCGTGATCGACCGGGCGGCGCTGGCTGCCTTTGGACAGACCTGGACCAACCAGGGTGGCAGGTTGTCGCGAACTCCGCCGCACTCTTCGGCCCAGCTCGGACGCCTGTTCGAAGAAGCCGTGGCTTCCTCTCTGGCAGGGATGCTCGGCAACATCCCAGTCGTCCCACAAACCGGAAGAGCCCTCATTCCACCAAGCGATGATTGCGTGGAAGTGGGTGAGATCCGAATGATTGGCGGAGTGCGCCCCCAGAATTTCGACGTCGCCTACCGACCGGACGGCGTGCGATTCGCGTTTGACGCCAAGACGCTAAACGACCTCGATAGTGTTCGGAAGAACTGGCAAAACATGGTCAATGATCTTTCCACCGAGGCCACGACGATCCACAGCCGGTTCCCGTATGCAGTCGTGTCGTTCCTGGTCGCCATCCCAAAACCGTGCCTGTTGGCACCCCAGAGAGCGGCGATTATCGAGACGCTCGAGCGACTTGCCCGCCGGGCCGATGTGGGCGGCCCCATCTATCTGGCCGAGGCCATCTCGCTGGTCCTGTGGGATCCGGCGAGTGGGGCAATTGATCCCACGATTCCGGATCCCGAGTCGCCATCGCGCATCGAGAGGTTCCCCCAGCAGGTCCAGCCAGAGTACGTCAACCGGTATAAGGGGCTTCCCCCGCACGCCGATTAGAGCGTGTAATGAACCGAATGAGGCGACTCCGGGCAAGGGCAAATGGCAGGCAGCCATCCAACCTGGAGTGACGGTTCGTCGCCGCAGACAGCCCGGAGTCCATAACACGCTCTAGCGCCGCTCACGCGTGTGTGTCCGGCTCATCCGGCGCTCGCTGAGTTTCCGCCAAACTCCTCGCAGGACCGCCACATCGCGATCGCCAAGCCCTGCCGGTCTGAGCACCAGCCGGTCGACTTCATCGAGCGCTGCCTGCACACCCTTCCGCCGGACCAACGCATCCAGGTCATCAGTTGGCAGCGGCTGGGCGCTTGCATCAGGGCGAGGGAACGGGAGCCCCTCTGCCTCCGTCGGTTCCAGCTCGAGGACCCCTCCCCCATAGCTTCGTCCCCTGATCTCGGAAAAGGCAAAGGTGAGTGAGTTCACCGATGCCGCCGCGAGCCAGGCGCTATCGACGCCTCTGGCTATCCGGACCCGGTGAATGGTGTCGGTAGACGTGGCGCCGGCGCGGTTTTGGATGATACGAGGCCCATCGTGTATCTGCCGAAGCAGGAACGCGCCCGGCACCCAGGCCGATGGGACATTCCACCAGCGAGGGAGCCGCACCGCACACTTGTATCCTTCGTGGTAGCCCAGCCGCTCGCCCGATTCGACGTACTTGAGCGCACTTCGGGACAGTTCCGACCGCTCGACGTTACCTAACTGCATTAGCAAGCACTTCCCACCGTGAGCGGCGAGCCGTTCCCATTCGTCCTGGCGAATCACGAGTCCCGGAATCTGGGCGGAGCGGCCGACCAGCGGCACGCACCGCGACAGGACGCCGTAGTGCTGCGCCTCAACTCGCGTCAGCACGAAAAACTCGTTGCGACCGGTAACCACACCCACGTCAACTCCGGCGAAGTCTCCCAGGCGGCCGAAGACGCTGGACCTCTCGACCTCCCGAATCAACCCCAACTCCACCGGAGACAGGTAGTACTGCGTCCACTTCTCTCGAGCGTGGTCAAGATCGGCCTCGACGGGGCCAGCCACATTCACCTGGTCAGCCCGAAGACCATCGACACCATCCAGCTCGACGAACGACATCTTCGCCGACGTGCCGTCCTGGCGCGTGCCGAGAAGGAGCACGGTCTCCTGTTGAATGCTGCTGAAGACAAGTCGACGGAACGTGACCACGCTGAGCTGCGCATACTTGCGCGCGAGATACTCCCGGAGCTCGGCCGCGTACGTCACCTGGAGCAGTTCGGCCGGGAGCACGAGGGCCAGCCGACCACCCGGGCGAAGTGCGCGTGTGGCCATCACCACGAACGGCACCCAGGCATTCGTCAGCCGAGAGGGCCTCAGCCCCTCCTCCCGCATCAGTCGGAAAGCTGGCCCGCGATGCTCTTCCGGAAAGTCCTGATACCGGATGAACGGCGGGTTCCCCAGCACCGCGTCAAAGGCGCCGTCAGGCCGACAGTCCCGAAACCACGTGAAGAAGTCGCCCTTGATGACTGTCGTGGATGCCCCGCCCCGAGCCATCACCTTCTCGGCTTCCTCGTGGTCCAGTTCAACGGCCGTGATGCGCCCGCCACCTCCCAGGCGACGGGCCGCCGCAGCCACTGCTTCACCGTCACCGGCGCTCGGTTCCAGCACGCGCGCGTCCTTGTCCAGAATCGCCCAGTGGGCGAGGAACTCCGCAATCGGGCCAGGGGTGTAGTAGCCACCGCGAAGTTTCTGGCCTGTCTCGGGTCCCTGGCTTCGGAGCACCAGTTGATCGTTCAGCTCGGACACATCGGCGACCGATCGTGTGAGGCCGTTGGAGAGGAACGCGTCAGAACCGATGGACGCAAACTGTTGGCCTGTTGGTTCCGTGCCTGAACACATCTCTGCCCCCGGGCTCGCTCGAGCCATCGTCGGACCATGTCCTGAACCCAGAAGGTGCTGCCTTCCTGGCTCAGGGACGATGGCCCACTCGGCCAGTCGTGAGCATCAGAGCGGGGATAGGTACCATCCGCAACAAGAGAACTACAACGGTAGCTCTGTGCCTATCCGCCGCTCTCTCGCCCGGGCGTACACCCGCGCCGCCGTCGCGACGTCCTCGATGGCCAGCCCGTGGGACTCGAACAGGGTGATCGCGTCGGGCTTCGGGCGGCCGGGGACCCTTCCGGCGACGATGGCGCCAATCTCGGCGAGCCCCTCCCAGGCGATCACCCTCTGCTCGACGGCTGGGGCCAGGTCGCCCGATTCGAGGCGCGCCTGCTCGATCGAGTCGACGGCGATCAGGTCGCTCCGCCGCACCGTCTCCACGTCGATCTCCCGCCGGCTGAGGTCGTTGGAGCCCATCGCGTTGACGTGCACACCCGGCTCGAGCCACTCCCCGTCAAACACGGGCTGGCGCGCGTTCGTCGCGGTGACGACGACGTCCACGCCGCACACCGCTTCCTCGGCCGATCGCGCCGGCCGGACCTCGACGCCGAGTCGAGCGCTCATCTCCCGGCAGAACGCATCTCGCCGTTCCGGATCGCGGCCGACCACCCGGACCTCGCGGATCGGCCGGACCTGGCAGATCGCCTCGACCTGCGACTGGGCCTGCCAGCCCGCGCCAAAGAGGCCAACCGTGGTAGCGTTGGGGCGAGCCATGTACTTCGTCGCGATGCCACTCGCCGCGCCGGTCCGCATCTGGCCAAGGCGATCGGCCTGCATCAGGCTGAGCAGATCACCGGTCGCCGCGTCGTACAGGAGAACCAGGAATCGCGCCCCGGCCGGGCGAAAGGTGGTGTACGCTTTCAAGCCCATCGCGCCGATCGTCGTGATGCCGCCGACCATGGCGTGCAGGATGCCCGCCGCCGCGCGCACGCGCTGCCGGGGACGATTCGTCGCCGTCCCGTTCCCGTGCTCGCGCAGCGCGGTTTCGACCGCGTCCAGCGCAGTTGGCATATCGAGCAGAGCCGTGACCTCTTGCTCGGTGAGATAGAGAGCCAAAGGATCTGCCTCCAAATGCCCTTGTGGTAAGCCCCGTGCCCCCGCCTCGCCCCCATCGCGCCGTGGCCGTGTCACCCTGGCGGGAGGGGGCGGGGGCGGTCACCGGGCTGGCCGTGGGGTGGGTGTCTCGGCGGGCGCCCCACCCAGCCGTGCCGGAACCAGGAATACGTCGAACTCGGCCAGGGAGGTGTAGGGGCTATCGCCATACCGGCTCAGGATCCGCAGCATGATGTAGCGAGCCGGGCGTTTCTCGAAGGTGAACCGCTGCGGCTCGGCGGTCGGCTCGAGGCGCCAGCGCCCCACCGAGACCCAGCCGGCGTCGGGCCTCTCGTTGGAGACGAGCACCTCGAAGTCTTTGACCCACGAGGCCTCGGGCTCTTCTGGATGGTTCGCCAGCAGCACCTTTTCGACCACGGTCGCGTCTCGCGGCCTGACGACGATCTCCTGGGGCAATTCGGCATCGGCTGAGAGCCAGCCGGGCCAGCCAGCCATCCAGAACTCGTTGATCAGGTTCTTCGCCTCGTAGCCGGGGGCCTCGCTGGTGACCCGGACGACACTGCCGTCGAGGATCGGGCTGGTCACGTGGATGCCATCGGGGGTCTCGAAGCTGCCTGAGGCTGCATAGCGAAGCCGGGCCCACTCTTCGGGCGTGAGCGGCTTGTCGAGGCGCGGCCGCAGGAAGAGGAACACCGCGGCCCCGATCCCGACGAGCACGGCGAGGATGATGATCCCGCGAACGAGCGAGAGCGCCGACCCGCGCACTCGCTCCCCAAACGTGGGGATGAGTGCCTTCGCCGCCTCCAGCTCGCGCTGACAGGCGGTGCAGACTTCCGCCCCCTCGTAGGAACCGATGCACTCATCGCAGAGGCTGAGCTTACAGCGCGAGCAGACCCGCTCGCCCAGCCGGTGCGTATGGTTGTAGCAGCGCTTCTTGGCTTCCAGGTGTATCTTCAGCATCGTGTTTCACCGCCTGGGCCTATTTTACTGGATCGCGGAGCCGTCAGCAATCAGCTATCAGCCTGTACTGATGACCGGCGCTGTCAATGATCGGTGCAGCCCCCTCTCCGTCGGCCCGTCGTGCATATGACATAAGATGTTGGTATAATGGCGTCACCACCGCTTTCGGTTTGCGCTGATGGCTTGTGAGGATTGCTGACCCGGACTCTGCATAAGATTGACAATAGATGGCTCAATCTCTATCATAGAACTGGAGAAACTGAGCTGCGTGGCGATCAGCGCACGCCAGAAAGCGAGGGATATCGATGACGGAACAGCCCGGGGGGCTTCTGTCGTCCGAGGAGCCATGTTACATCATTAGCATCGCGGCCCGGCTGGTCAACATGCACCCGCAGACGCTGCGCTATTACGAGCGACTGGGCTTGATCTCGCCGTCGCGCTCGGAGGGAAAGATTCGGCTGTACTCGGCCCGGGACGTCGAGCGATTGCGGCAGATCCACCGGCTGGTGAAGGACCTTGGCGTCAACCTGGCCGGCGTCGAGGTGATACTGAACATGGCCGAGCAGGTCGCGTCGCTCAAGGTCGAGCTCGATCACGTGCGCGCCACGACGGGCGCGGAGATCGAGCGTCTGCGCCACCTGGCTGGCGAGACCGTCGAAGCCGAGTCCGTGCGGGCCGAGATGCTGCGCCCGCCCCTCTCCACGCCTGATCCGATTCAGGAACAGAGGGGATAGCTCTGTGAGAGGAGGATGCCGAGTTGCGGCTTGACCGATTCACCGAGCGGGCCCAGGATGCCGTCGCGCGCGCCCAGGAGCTTCTCCATCTGATGGAGCATCCCCAGCTCGACGCGGACCACCTGCTGTTGGCTCTCCTGGAGCAACCAGACGGAGCCGTCGTCCAACTGGTCGAGCAACTGAGCGTCGACGTCGAGATGGCCAAGCGACGCGTCCGAGACCTCCTTCGCGCCGGGCCCCGGGTCCATTGTTTCGGTGAGGGGCAGAGCCGCGTCTTCATCACACCGCGTCTGAGCCGCGTCTTTGCCAACGCCCAGGAAGAGGCGAGCCGTCTTGGCGACCCTTCGGCGGGACCGGAGCACCTGTTCCTGGCCATCGTCGCGATCCGCGACGGCACGACGGCGCGCATCCTGCGCGATTTCGGGGTCGATCTCGAGCGGGCGCGACGGACGATGAATGCCGTTCGCAGCGTCTACGGCGTGAATGATCCGCCGGCCGAGCAGCGGCTTCGCGTGCTGCCCAGGTATGGCCGCAACCTCACCGATCTGGCGCGCTCCGGCAAGCTGGATCCGGTCATCGGGCACGACGAGGAGATCCGCCGACTGATGCAGGTGCTTTGCCGTCGAACCAAGAACAATCCGGTGCTGATCGGCGAACCCGGCGTTGGCAAGACGGCGATCGTCGAGGGGTTGGCTCAGCGGATCGTCGGCGGAGACGTCCCGGAGCTTCTCCGGAACAAGCAGGTGTTCGCCCTGGACCTCGGCTC
Source organism: Chloroflexota bacterium (assembly GCA_016190465.1). Classification (GTDB taxonomy): domain Bacteria; phylum Chloroflexota; class UBA6077; order FW602-bin22; family JACPQP01; genus JACPQP01. Next base: position 2,828 of record JACPQP010000269.1, on the reverse strand, counting down.
GCTCGTGGCGGGCTCGAAGTACCGGGGTGAGTTCGAGGAACGACTGAAATCGGCGCTGGAGGAGATCCGTCGCGCCGAGGGGGGAGTGATCGTCTTCATCGACGAGCTGCACACCATCATCGGCGCGGGCGCCGCCGAGGGCTCTCTCGACGCGGCCAACATGCTCAAACCGGTTCTGGCCCGGGGTGAGCTTCAGTGCATCGGCGCGACGACGGTCGATGAGTTTCGCAAGCACTTCGAGAAGGACGCCGCGTTGGAGCGTCGCTTCCAGCCTGTTCGCGTCCACGAGCCGAGCGTCGAAGCGACGGTGGAGATCCTGCGCGGACTGCGTGGCCGCTATGAGGCGCATCACCAGGTCACGATCGACGATCGCGCACTGGTCGCCGCGGCCCAACTGGCCGACCGGTACATCAGCGATCGCCGCCTCCCCGATAAGGCCATCGACCTGATCGACGAGGCTGCCGCAAAAGTCCGCCTGGAGCGGGGAGGGGGCGACGCGGCGTCCGCCGGCGACGGGGGGACGGGGCGCGCGGCGACGGGGCCCAGCTCAGGAACGGCGGGCGACGAGGGGACGGGGGGACGGCGCGACGCGGCGTCCGGTCGCGGTGCGGTCTTCGCCAGGGATGTCGCCGAGCTGGTGGCGCGCTGGACGGGTATTCCTGTCGACCGCATGCTCCAGTCGGAGGCCGACAAGCTGGTCACGATGGAGGAGCACCTGCATCGGCGGGTCATCGGTCAGCACCGCGCCATCATCACGGTGTCGGATACTCTGCGGCGCGCCTGGACTGGCCTCAAAGACCCCCGGCGCCCCATCGGGAGTTTCATGTTCCTGGGGCCGACCGGTGTCGGCAAGACCGAGTTGGTATGCGCGCTCTCCAGCTTCCTGTTCGATAGCGAGAGCGCCCTCATCCGCATCGACATGTCGGAGTACATGGAGAAACACTCCGTCGCCCGGCTGATCGGTTCGCCACCGGGCTACATCGGCTACGATGAGGGCGGACAGCTCACCAACGCGGTCCGGCGACGGCCATACTGCGTGGTCCTCTTCGACGAGATCGAGAAGGCCCATCCGGCCGTATTCAATATCCTGCTGCAACTGCTCGACGACGGTCGCCTCGTCGACGGGCAGGGCCGCGCGGTCGACTTTCGGCACACGGTCATCGTCATGACCTCGAACGTTGGCACATCAGAGGTCCGGCCGCCGGCACCGCTCGGCTTTCAGACCGCGGGCCAGCGCGGCGACCACGGTTGGCAAAAGCGGATCGACGTCGAGCTGAAGCGGACTTTCCGTCCGGAGTTCCTGAATCGGATCGACGAGATCATTTTCTTCGACCCCTTGACACCCGAGGAGATCGCCGAGATCGTGGCGCTGCGCATCCGCGAGCTGGTCGATCGGCTCGGTGAACGGGAGATCGGGATGGAGCTAACCGCCGCGGCCACCGCCTGGCTGGCCCGGGAGGGTTTCGATCCGCACTACGGGGCACGGCCGCTCCGCCGAACGATCCAGCGGCACATCGAGAACCCGCTGGCTCGCCGGATCCTTCAGGGCGAGTTCCGGGCGGGCGACGTCGTCGTGGTGGACGTCGGCTCACCCGAGAGCACCGAGGTCGGCCTGACGTTTCGTCACCAGGCGGCGGGCCACCCTCACCCCGGTCCCCTCTCCCCAGCGGGGCCGCTCTCACCCCCTGCCCCTCTCCCACGGGGAGAGGGGCGAGGGGGCATACGCTAACTTAGCGGTACTTTGTTGATCTCGGCGGATCGGTAACTACTCAGGTTTCCAATCGGGTGAGCGGAGGTTGACTTGCTCTCTTGAGCGACGCAGTGTAGACTGATGATGTGCAGACAGTGATGACTCGTGATACTATCCTTGAAGTCTACCACCAGGGCCCAGATGCCGTGATCAGCCTGGTCGAGCAACTCCTCGATCAGATCGCCGCGCTGACGGCACGGGTCGAAGAACTGGAGCACCAGCGGGCGCTCGATAGCCACAATAGCAGCAAGCCCCCCTCGACAGACCCGCCCGGCCGCAAGCCATCGCCCAAGAGCCTTCGCCAGCCAAGCGGGAAGAAGCCCGGCAGCCAGCCAGCGCATCGCGGCTCGACCTTGCCGCTGTCCGAGAATCCCGATCGCATCGTGCGGCACTCTCCCGAGCGATGCGCGAGTTGCGGGGGAAGCTTGGCCGATGCCCCGATCGTCCAGATCGAGCGGCGACAGGTCATCGATCTGCCGCCGGTGCTGGTCGAGGTCGTGGAGCACCAGGTGGAGACCCGGCAGTGCCCCTGCGGCCAGACGTCTCGCGGCAGCTTCCCCGAAGGGGTGGAAGCCAGCGTCCAGTACGGCCCGGGTCTCAAAGGCTTGGTGGTTTACCTGAATCACGGGCAGTTGCTCCCCATAGAGCGCACGACCGAGATCCTGACGGACGTGTTCGGCTGCGAGTCGTTCTCGGAAGGCACGCTGGATCACGCCATCGAGGAGTGCCATACCGGCTTGGCTGAAGTCGAGGCCGAGATCAAGGCGGGGTTGCAGCAGGCTGCCGTGGCCCACTTCGATGAGACGGGACTGGAGGTCAGCGGGAAGCTGAACTGGCTGCACGTGGCCAGCACGGCGAGCCTGACGCACTACGGCTGGCACGCGAAGCGGGGCGCCGAGGGGGCCGATGCCATCGGGATTCTGCCGAAGTTCCAGGGTGTCGGAGTGCACGATGGGCTGGAAACCTACTGGCGCTACGGTTGGGTGCGTGCCCTGTGCAACGGGCATCATCTGCGCGAGCTGACCTTCGTCGAGGAGCAGTTGAGTCAGACCTGGGCGACCGACCTGAAGAAGGTGCT
>JACPQP010000284.1 GCA_016190465.1 Chloroflexota bacterium | reverse complement strand
GGGGTGGGGGGTGGCCGCTCCCCCTCTCCTCGCCCGCCCCTAGCAGGAACGCGTGGGGGCTGGGGGTGTGGTCCGGCCCCGCGTCCCCCCTCTCCGCCTCGGGCCCGGCTCGGGAACGGCGGGCAAGGGGGGAGGTCACGCTCGGCCGGGCCCACCCTCTCGCTGGGGCTCGGTGAGTTGGCTGGCGATGGCCAGGGCGATGACCATGCAACCCAGCGACGCGCCGAACAGGGCTCCGTAGCCGGCGATCCCCAACAACAGACCGGCGAGCGGCGGAACGACGAGCAGCAACCCGTTGAGGGTATTGAACAGACCGGCGTACGTCGCGCGCTGGTCCAGCGGGGCGATCGCCAGTACATAGTTCATGTAGCCCAGCAGGTTGACGCTGAAGCTGATGCCAACGCTGAGGAAACAGACGGCCACGACCACCGGGGTCCACCAGCCGAGGGCATCACGGCCCACCAGCGTCAGCAGTCCCACCCCCGGGCCGAGCATCGTGAGCACCGCGGCGGCCTGAATCACCCGGCGAATGCCAGACCGATCTCCCAGATAGCCGAGCAGGAGACCGGCGAGCACGCCGCCAGCGACCTGCGCCGAGAGATAGCCCCCGATGGCCTCGGTCGGCACGCCCAGGTGCCGGGTCGCGTACACCACGTAGAACGGGTAGATCATCGTGCCCATCCCCACGAACAGCCGGGCCAGGGTAACTCGCCGGAAGTCGGGCTGGCCGAGGACGATCGGGACCACCGCCCGCCAGAACTCCGCCGCGGTCGGCCGATCCAGAGTGGGCACCGGGGGTGGCTCGCGGACCTGGAGGAGCGCGCCCAGGGCGATCATCAAGCACCCACCGGCCAGCGCGAACAGGATCGCGTAGTTGGCCGGAAACGGCAGGCGGTCGCTGACCAGGATCGAGGCGACGACGCCGCCGAGCAGCGCGCTGGCCAATCCGGTCGCGGTCTGCATCATGCCGAGCAATCGTCCGCGTCGCTCGACCGGCAGCGCGCGACTCACGATATCGTACCAGGCGACGCTCACCACGCCGTCGGATACGAACAGGGCGGCGATACTCAGGTAGAACAGCGCGAGGAGCAGCCCGGGCTGGGTGGTGCCCAGCAGGAGCGTCGCCAGAGCCAACACCAGGTAGGCCAGACGGCCCGGCAGCGCCCCGGCGATCATAAACGGTTTCTTCCGCTGGAGTCGGACCACGTGGCTGGCGGCGATCAATTGAGGGAGCAGCCAGCCGCCAGTTTGAGCGGTGGCGATCAGACCGATGAGGAGCGTCGAGTCGGTGAGCTGGCTGACAAACGTCGGTAGGACGGTGGTCTGGTGCGCCAGCGCCATCGCCATCCCGAAGAACGCGAAGTCGATGCCGATGAAAGTCGCGTTCCAGCGAAGCTCTCGCTCGGCAGCAGACCGGTCCGTCGTGGCGATCTCGGAGGCAGTACCTCTCACTGAGAACAGACTCTTCCTCGGCAGATGACTAACCGCAAGTATACTCGACCGGGCGTTGCCTGGTTGCGTCGCGTGTGCTACCCTGGCGCTGGAGGCTAGTGGACAGCCGATCATCTCATCGGCCGGGCCGGGGATGCGGGGTAGCAGTGTCGCGGGAGACCGCGCTGACGGCTGACCACTTACGCCGTCTGTGGGCAGACGATGCTGAGTTACGTTTCCGGCGCCTTCGACCGGTTTCGAACGCCGCCGGCCACACGCGAGGACCAGAACATCCGGCGGCTGATGCTTCAGACCGCGCTGGCTGGAGTCGTCAACGGCGGCATCGCGACGTTCCTGCCGATCTTCCTCGTTCGGCTCGGCGCCACGCCGGTCACCGTCAGCCTGCTGACCGCGCTCCCGGCCCTGTTGACCATCCTGTTCTCGCTGCCGGCCGGCGCTCTCGTCGCCCGCTGGACGCGGCTTGTTCCGCCAAGCGCGCGATGGTACTACGGGTTGCGCTTCTGCTACCTGGCTGTGGCCATCGTCGGGTTGCTCGATCCCACCTGGGCGCCAGCGCTCATCATCGTCATCTGGGGCCTCTCGGCCGTCCCCAGCACGTTTGCGAACACGGCCTGGTACAGCGTGCTCGCCGAGGCGGTCTCGCCCCGACGTCGACCGGCGGTGAACGGCGTCCGCTGGGCGCTGCTCGGGCTGATCTCGGCGGCGAGCGTCGCGGCCTTCGGGCAGCTTCTGGAGACGCTGCCGTTCCCCGGCAACTACCTGCTCGTGTTCGTGCTATCGTTCGCCGCTGGGATCCTGAACGTGTGGTTCTATTCCCAGATCGAGATCCCCGACCGGCCGTTTCCGCCAGTCTCCCCATCGCCCCTCCCGCTGCGAGCGCAGGCCGCCGAGCTG
>JACPQP010000283.1 GCA_016190465.1 Chloroflexota bacterium | reverse complement strand
GCCCCCGGTGCCGCCGTGCGGGGGCCGGGGGGAGGGCGGCCCGCTCCCTATGGGAAAGGGGCGAGGGACCTTCTGAAGGAGACTGGAGATGCGCAGTGAAGACGTTTGAGCACGTGGAACCGAAGGCGACTCGCGACGCGCTGGGACAGCTCGCGGGCGATGGCCTGACCTTCCCGATCGCCGGCGGGACAGACCTGTTGACCGTGATGAAGAAGGAGATCGTCCGGGCGCAGCGGTTGGTCAACCTGAAGGAGATCGCCGAGCTCCGGTACATCCGGGAGGATTCGCGGGGCGGTCTTCGTCTGGGGGCGCTCGCGACGCTCGACGAGGTCGAGCGCCACCCGCTCGTCCGCGAGCGCTACCCCGCGCTCGCCCAGGCGATCGCGGTCTCCGCCTCGCCCCAGCTCCGAACCATGGGCACCATCGGCGGCAACCTCTGCCAGCATTCCCGGTGCTGGTACTACCGGGAGGACTTCCACTGCTGGCTGAAGGGCGGCGAGGTCTGCTACGCCCGCGATGGGCAGAATGCCCAGCACGCCATCTTTGGGGGCGGGCCCTGCTACTCCACCCAGCCGTCGGATCCGGGACCCGCGCTCGTCGCACTCGGCGCCCGCGTCAGGATCCTCGGCCCTTCGGCTGACCGGGAGCGGACCATCCCCATCGAAGAGCTGTTCGTCGTGCCCACCGAGGACCGGCGCCGGCTCACGGCCCTGGCGCCGGACGAGCTGATCGTCGAGGTCCAGGTGTCACGGCCGGCCCCTGGCCAGCGGAGCCGCTACCTCAAGGCGATGGACCGCGCGATCTGGGCATTTGCGCTGGTCAGCGTCGCCGCCAACCTCCGCCTCGACGGTGGACGAATCGCCGAGGCGCGGCTCGTGCTGGGCGGCGTCGCCCCAAAGCCGTGGCGGGCCCACGACGCCGAGGCGGCGCTCGCCGGCCGCCCGCTGGACACCGCCGCGATCGCCGACGCCACTCGCGCGGCCGTGCGCGGCGCGCAACCGCTCGTCCACAACGCCTACAAGGTGCCCCTGGCCGAGGGCCTGGTCAAGCGCATCCTCGAAGATCTGGTCGAGTGAGGCGCGACGGGGCGACACGGCAACGGGGCGACAAACCTCACCCCCTGGCCCCCTCCCTGTAAACGGAGAGGGGGGAGGGGAGGGGGCGACGCGACGACAAGGCCACCCCGGTCCCCCGTGTCTCCCACCCCCACGGGGCTATGTAGGTATCAGAAAGTTTTTGATGGTTTTGGGGACACCCCAAACCCCGCCAGGACGGGCTGCGGCCCTTCCTGGACCTTCCCGGAGCCGTTAAGGGACTTTCCGCAACCGACTTAGTGTCACAAGTGTCACTACCGTCACTAGTGTCACAGGCGGTCCCCCCAGCGCCCGGTGCCTGAGGGGCTCCGGGGCATTTGCGCCAACTCAGGGCCACCTCGGGACGCTGGTGCAGACCTCTCCCCCCTTCCCGCCGTTCCTGAGCCGGGCCCGACACGGGGAGGGGATGGCAGCTCCCCCTCTCCGCGCCCGCCCCCATCAGGAACGAGAGGGGGCAGGGGGTGAGGTCGGCCCCCGGTGCCGCCGTGCGAGGCCCTAGGTTAGCGCACATGGGGCCGGGGGGAGAGGTCTGCCCCGGTGCCGCCGTGCCAAGCCCTTGGTTAGCGCCTATGGGGGCTCCAGGGCGGGCGACCCCGCGCGAGGTGGGGGTCTGGGATTTCTGCCCCGTCGCTCCTCACTCCTCTCCCTTCGCTCCTCCCCCCTCACTCACGAGCGTCCGGCGGGCCAGACGGAGCGCCTCGCCGATGCGGTCCGCCTGGGGGCCACCGCCCTGGGCGAGGTCGCGGGTGCCGCCACCGCGCCCGCCGATGAGCGCGCCCGCGGCGGTCAGAAGAGGGCGCAGGTCGGTCGGGAGGCCCGGAGTCTGGGCAAACATGAGGTGCGCTTTCCCGCCGCCCAGGCCAAGCAAGGCGATGGCTGGCGGTCCGGCGGTAAGCCGTTGGGCCAGCCGCTTCAGGTCATCCGGGGTGCGGTCGGCCAGGGCGTGCACGACCAGCCGGATGGCCACGCCGCTCAGGTCCACCACTTCGGCGGTGGCGAGGAGGCGCTCGGCCTCGTGGCCGAGGAGCGACTCCCGCAGCTCGGCGACGGTCTTCCGGAGTGCGCGTTGCTCCTCGAGGAGGCGGTCGAGCGTGGTCCCGAGGTCCGCCTCCGCGACGCTCATCCCTTCCGCCAGTCGGCGCACCAGTGCGTGCTTCCCGCCGTAGTCGCGCAGGGCGCGCCACCCGCACCAGAACGTCACCCGGGTCTCATCGCCCCGCCGTTCCCAACGCTGGATCTTGATCGGCCCGGTGGACCCCGTCCGACCGACGTGCGTGCCACCGCAGGCCGACCAGTCGAACCCCTCGACCTCGACGATCCGCACGACGCCCTCGTGAACCGGCGGCTTGCGCAGCGGGAACCGGTCGAGCTCGCCGACGTCGGCGAAGTGGACCACGACCGATCGGTCTTCGAGCACAATCGTGTTGGCGAGGAGCTCGGCTTGCGCCGCCTGCTCGGGATGGAGGCGAGGCGTATCCAGGTCGATCGTCGCCGCGTCGGCTCCCAGGTGGAAGCCGACGGTTCGAGGGCCGGCGACCCGCTCGAAGCACTGGGAGAGGATGGGGATGGTTCAGGGACGGGGTAACAGTTCTGTGGCAAAGCAGCGGCACGAAAGCTGCCTCGGCTGGGGATGACCGGTCGAAACGGCATCCCAGCCGAGGAGGAAACCCAGGTGGGCTTCGTTTACGAGCATATCAGCGTCG
>JACPQP010000282.1 GCA_016190465.1 Chloroflexota bacterium | reverse complement strand
GGGTAGGGGGTAGAGGGGAGAGATGTCCCCCCGATTCCCTAGCCGGGCGCCGGTTGGGGGGCACCAATGCCGAATGGGTGTGCTACCAGGCAGGTACGGGGGCCTGCCCCGACTGAAGAGGAAGGTGAGGCGGAATAATGCAACTGGCTGAGCGACCGATGGCGACCCCATTCTTTCTCCGGCCGCTCTCGGCGACACTACCGATCTCGCGCGAGCAGGCGGCGTACATCGTGCTGATCCTGTTTGCCGGCGTGATGCGCTTGTGGGACCTTGGCCCGCGCATGCTGCACCACGACGAGAGCCTCCACGCCGTCTATTCGTACTATCTGTACATCGGCAAGGGCTACAAGCACGACCCGATGATGCACGGGCCGTTCCAGTTCCACATCATGGCGCTGATGTACGTGCTGTTTGGCGCGGTGGACGCGACGGTGCGGTTCGCGCCCGCGCTGGTTGGGACCATTCTGGTTTTCACGCCCTACCTGTTTCGGCGCTTCATCGGTCACACCGGCGCTTTCTCGGCCGCGGCGCTCATCGCCTTCTCGCCCTCGCTGCTCTACTTTTCCCGGTTCGCCCGCGAGGACGCCCAGATGTGGGTGCCGCTGGCGCTCACGGTCTACGGCGTGTTCTCTTACCTCGCCGACCGGCGGCCACTCTATCTGTACGTCACGGCGGCCGGGCTGAGCTGGCAGTTCGCGACGAAAGAGAGCACCTACTTCAACGTGCTCATCTTCGCCTCGTTCCTGCTGGTGGTGAGCCTGCGCGAGCGAGCGAGAAGCTGGCTGACACTTCTCCATCCTCCGGCGCAGCTTACCCCCGCCGGCGAGCTGCTCTGGACAATGGGGACACTGTTCCTGCCGCTCGGGGCCGCGGTGATCGGCCCAATCGCGCTCGTCCTGACCCGGCGAACGGTGGACTACTTCACCTACGGCGTGGTGTTCGTGGCGCTGGCGGTCGTCAGCGTTGGCCTCGGCCTGCGCTGGCGACGGCGGGAGTGGCTGATCGCGGCGGCGGTCTTCTGGGGCATCTTCGTCGTCCTCTTCACGACGTTCTTCTCGAACCCGGTTGGCTTCGCGACCGGCGCGGTCGGCGGCCTCAAGTACTGGACCGAGCAGCAGAATGTCGCTCGGGGCAATCAGCCGTGGTACTACTACCTGCTGCTCCTGCCGCTCTACGATTTCGTCGCGGTGATCTTCGGCCTGGCCGGTGTCGTCTACTGGCTCAAGCGCCGCGACAACACCTTCGCGCTCTTCCTGGTGTGGTGGTTCCTCTCGTCGCTGGCGATGTACACCTGGGCGTCGGAGAAGATGCCCTGGCTGGTCAGCCACATCGCCGAGCCGCTGGTCATCCTCGCCGGCATGACCCTCGGACGTCTCTTCGAGTCGATCAACTGGCGGGCGATGTACGAGCGGGGCGCGGCTCAGGCCGGCCTGGCGATGGCGCTGGCGGTGGTGGCCGCGGGCGCCCTGCTGGGCACCCGGATGCCGCCGCTCACCGGCGTGTGGACGCTCGACCAGCAGCAGGCGGTGTTCTCGTGGGTGGTGTTGCTGATCGTTTTCACCGCCCTGGTCGCGGTCATTGTGTTCTACGGCCAGCAGCTCGGCCTGAAGTCCGTCGGCAAGCTCGCCAGCGTCGTGCTGCTCGCCATCCTGATGCCACTCTCGATTCGGACAGCCTGGCAGGCCGCCTACTACCACGGCGACATCCCGGTCGAGATGATCGTCTACACCCAGACCTCACCCGACGTGGGGCAGGTGATGAGCGAGGTGGAGCGGCTCACCTTCCGCACCGGCGCGGTCAAGGACACCTTCCCGGTCGTCTACGACTCCGGCGTGAGCTGGCCATTCGAGTGGTACCTGCGCGACTACAAGAAGAAGGTCTTCCTTGGCTCCTCGACGAACGTGCCGGCCGATGCGCCCATCGTCATCGTCGGCTACGACAACCAGGGAGAGACCCGCTTCAAGCAGGTGCTGGGGAACAAGTACGTCATGCAGCGCTACCGGCTGCGCTGGTGGTTCCCCGAGGACTACCGCAGCTTCACCTTCGACAAGATTCTGAAAGACATGAGTGCCCCCGAGGTGCGCGGCCGGCTCTGGCGGTACATCCTGTACCGGGAGCCGTGGAATCAGCTCGGCTCGACCGACTTCCTGATGTTCGTGCGTCGAGACCTGGCCGCCGGCGCCTGGACTGCGCCCTCTGCCGCATCCCAGACCGCCGATGACGCGCTGTACGAGGCTCGGACGCGGACGGTTCCGGCCGCTCAGACGATCGGGCCGACCGACGGCGACGGCAAGCTGAACCTGCCAAAGGGTATCGCCCTGGGTCCGAGCGGCGACCTGTTCGTCCTCGACAGCTCCAATTACCGGGTCGTGAGGTACGATGCCCGCGGACAGTTCGTCCTGGCCTGGGGGAGCAAAGGCAACGGCGATGGCCAGTTCAGCGGCGAGTTTGGGGGGCCGTGGGGCATCGCCGTCGACAAAGAGGGCCTCGTGTACGTCGCCGACACCTGGAATCATCGGGTCCAGAAGTTCAGCTCCGGCGGCGAGTTCCTCCAGAAGTTCGGCTCGCCCAACGGGCAACCCGGCTCGCAGCCCGGCGAGTTCTTCGGCCCGCGCGGTGTCGCCGTGACCCCTGATGGGAGCGTCTACGTCACCGACACCGGGAACCACCGCGTCGCGAAGTTCGGCGCCGACGGCCGCTTCATCGCGCAGTTTGGCGGACGCGGCGCGGGCGAAGGCGTGTTCAGCGAGCCGGTCGGCATCACGGTGGATCCGGGCGGAAACATCTACGTCGCCGATGCCTGGAACAACCGGGTCCAGAAGTTCAACAACCAGCACCGCTACGTCGCGCAGTGGCCCGTGCTGGGCTGGGAGAGCCAGTCGGTCATCAACAAGCCGTACCTGGCGCTCGACGCCGAGGGGAACGCCTATGTGACGGATCCGGAGAACCACCGGGTCCTGAAGTTCGGCCCGACCGGGCAGATCCTGGCGGTATGGGGCAAGTTTGGCAAAGATGCGAGCTCGCTGCAACTGCCGACCGGCATCGCGCTGGACGCCGCGGGCAACGTCTTCGTCGTCGACAGCCAGAACAACCGCGTGCAGCGGTTTGCGCCCGTGCGTTGATGGCCGAGACCGCTTCCCCTTCACCCCCGGCCGGAGCTTCCCCCTATCCCTGCCCTTTCCCCCACCCGGGGGGGAAAGGGGGCACGACCGGTAGGGGTGCCCTTCTCCTCGTCAACATCGTCCTGGCGGCAGCCTATCTGTGGGCGGCGAGCGAAGCGCTGCCGGTCCGGGTTGCCGTCGACGGCGACCGGCTGATCGGCGAGGTTAGCGGGACCGCCATCGAGGCGCGCGTCGTGACGGAGCCGGAGGGACAGGCCGGCCTCTACCTGGCACCGCCGGTCGGCCTCCAGTACGTCGGCTGGACGCGGGTGGTGGAGCCGGTGATGCCATCGCCGGCCCTCATCGCGCAAGCGGGGCCGCTCCTGGGCGGGCTCTGGTGGCAGAGTGGCTGGGGAACAGTGACAATCGCCGAGTCGGCCCCGTCCGGATCCCGAGCGCCGCGATACCGGCTTGACGGCCAGCGCGATGGATCCGTATCGGCGACGGCCCGGTACCTCGATCAGTCGGGCATCTACACGCCCCCCGGCGCGATGGTGCGTCTCTTCGAGCCGGTCCTGGGCCCGGGATCAGTGGAGATCATCGCCCAGCACCTGCGTGGCTATGATGGCGGCGGCATCCTGGTCGGCGCCCGCGAAGGGACCGGCTACATCTTCTCGTTTCGCCCGGTCCACCGCGACGCCGCCTGGTGGAGCATCGATCCGACCGGCTGGCACGGCCCGCTGGCAAATGGCGTCTTTGACAAGCCGTGGCTCCAGTCGCTTCAGGAGGTCACGCGCCAGGCGCTGCGCGGCTATCCGGCGGCAGTGGGTCTCCTCGTCGTCGCGTCGCTCGCCGCGCTCCTGGCGCATTTCGTCGAGGGGGCGAGGGGGAGGCCCTCACCCCCTGCCCCCTCTCCCAATACTGGTGGGAGAGGGGGTTACGGGGCGACGGGGCGAGGGGGCACGCCAGCGCTGCCGCTGGCGCTGCTGTTCATCTGTGCCTTCGTCATCACCGGCTTTGCGTCGGTCGTCGTACTGGAGGGGATGCCACACGTCCAGGACTCGGTGGCGTACCACTTTCAGGCCAAGGTCCTCGCGGCAGGCCGGCTGTTTGCCCCGTTGCCGGCGACGATCGAGTTCTTCGAGCACGAGTTCGTGGTGATGCACGATGGACGCTGGTTCGGGAAGTACCCGCCGGGTTGGCCTGCACTGCTGGCGCTCGGCGTCCTGGTCGGCCAGCCGGCGCTGGTCAACCCCCTCGTCGGCGCGCTCGGCCTGGTCGCGGTGTACTTCCTGGGGCGCGAGCTGTACTCGCGTTGGGTCGGCCTGGGCGCGGCCGTCCTCGGCCTCTCGTCGCCCTTCTTCGTGTTCATGTCCGGGTCGATGATGGCGCACCCGGCAGGGATGCTCTTCACGACGTTGGGAACGCTGGGCTTTGTCCGGACACAGCGCACCGGCTCCTGGCCGGCGGCAACCGCCACCGGCGCCACGTTCGCCACCGCCTTTCTCATCCGCCCCTGGTCGGCGATCGTCGTCGTCGCCACGCTCGCCCTGTTCGAGCTGCCCGCGCTAGTGCGCTCGCCCGGGCGGGCGCTGCGCTGGTGGCCGGCGGTTGTCGTCGCGCTGCCGTTCGTGGCCGCGTACCTGGGCTACAACGACGCGCTGACGGGGAACCCGCTGGGGAACACTCAGGAGTTGTGGTGGTCGTTCGATCGACTGGGGTTCGGCCCCGGCCACGGCCCGTGGCCCGCCGGGCACACGCCCCTCAACGGGATCTGGAATACGAGCCGGAACCTCTCGGAGCTGCACCGCCATCTCTTCGGCTGGCCGCCCGCGCTCACCTTGAGCTTCCTCGCCGTCCCGTTCGTGCTGGCGCGACCGCGCCGAGCCGATCTGCTGCTGGCAGCCGCGTTCGCGAGCATCGTGATTGGCTACTGGCTCTGGTGGGCCGACGGGATCATGTACGGCCCCCGTTTCTACTACGAGGGGCTGGCCTTTCTGCTCATTCTGACGGCGCGCGGCGTCGAGGCAGCCGGCGGGATCGGCGCGGGCCTGGCGTCGTGGCTGCGGACATCGCCCGCTCCCCTCGCTCGTGGTGCGGGAGAGGGACTACGGGGCGAGGAGCGAGGAGCGAGTGGCGACGGGGCGACGGGGCGACGGGGCGGCGCGGCCGGGGCCGACGGGGGCTTGGACCACGAGAGGCACGAAACGAGCGAAAGACGCGAAAGGGCGATGCGGCGCGCGTCACGCACGGTGGCGCTGGGCGCCGTCTCCATCTTCGTCGCGGCCAACCTCACGCTCTTCATGCCGGTGCAATGGACCATCCACTACGGGTACAATTACGTCAACGGGCGGACCGTCTCCCTGGTCCGGGCGTCGGGCGTTCAGAACGCCGTCGTGTTCGTGCCAGTGGGGGAGTGGTACGCCTGGTGGAACTATGGGTCGGTCTTTTCCAGCAACTCGCCGTTTCTGGACTCCGATGTGCTCTACGCGCGCGACCTGGGCGACGAGCGCAACCGCCGGCTGGTGGCGGCGATGCCTGACCGCGCGTTCTACCGCATCCAGAGCGGGCAGGTGGCGCCATACCGGCCATAGGAGTTGTCAGCAATCAGTAACCAGTCGTCAGTCGTCATTCGTCGGTTGACGCTAGACCGCTCTCGCTCCGTGTCGGGCAGAGGGCAGCTCACAGGGGGAGGTATCGGCGGGGGTTGCTCGGCGACTGAAGTCGCGAGCTACCGGTACGAAGCCCGCCTGCGCGGGCTACTTGAGTCGGCGAAGGCCGACTTTGTAAGGGTAGCCCGCGACTTTAGTCGCAGGGCACCCCACCCCCGCCGAGACCTCCCCCTGTGAGGGCATAGGCGCTCACTTATGGTCACCTGGGGGCGAGGGCGCGGACCTCTCCCCCCTGCCCGCCGTTCCTGAGCCGGGCCCGACGCGGGGAGGGGGATGGCGGCTCCCCCTCTCCGCGTCGTCCCCCCTCTCCGCGCCGGAGGGGGAGGTAGGGGGTGAGGTCCGGGCAGGGGGGAGAGGTCCGCGCCCGCGCCCCCAGGTGACCATAAGTGAGCGCCTATGCCCCCTGCCCCGACGAGCGACGCGCGTCCCCGTGTCGCCGCGTCGCCCCGTCGCCGCGTCCCCGTGCTGCGGGAGAGAGGCGACGCGGCCCTCGAGATCGCTCTGCCAGGAAGATAGTCGGCCGGACAGGCCCGCGTCAATAGCCTGCGAGTCCTGACGCTTGAGTAGCTCGCCGGAGTTGATCCGTCAGCATTGACATTCCGAATGCCCGTTGCTAGAGTCTTATCCTGGCACGAACGGTATGGGCAGAGGAGAAGATTGTGGCGGATCGACAGCTCGACGCGATCGACGGCCCGGACGATCTGAAGGGCCTGGGCCTCGATCAACTGCGACAGCTCGCGGCGGAGATCCGCGGCGAGCTGGTGAGCACGGTGACCCGAACCGGCGGCCACCTGGCCTCCAACCTGGGCGTCGTCGAGCTGACGATCGGCCTGCACGCCGTCTTCGACAGTCCGAAGGACCTCGTCGTCTGGGACGTCGGCCATCAGGCGTACGTGCATAAGCTGCTCACGGGCCGGCGTGACCGGTTTCACACGATCCGACAGTTCGACGGGCTGGGCCCGTTTTGCACCCGCGACGAGAGTCCGCACGACGCGTTTGGCGCGGGTCACGCCGCCACCTCGATCTCGGCCGCGCTGGGGATGGCGGTCGCCCGCGACCTTCAGGGCGAGCGGCACCACGTCGTCGCCGTGATTGGCGACGGCGCGCTTACCTGCGGGCTCGCCTACGAGGCGCTCAACAACGCCGGCCATCTCGGCTCGCGCCTGATCGTCGTGCTGAACGACAACGAGATGTCGATCTCGCCCAACGTCGGAGCCGTCGCCCGTTACCTGAACCGGCTGCGGGCAGACCGGCGCTACCACCAGGCCAAGGCCGACGTCGAGCAGGCGATCAGCCAGCTTCCCTGGGGCACTCGGCTGATGTGGGTGCTCAAGCGGTTCAAGCACGCCCTTCGCAACCTGGTGATGCCCACCGTTATCTGGGAGGAGCTTGGCTTCACCTACGTGGGACCGGTCGATGGGCACGACCTCTCGCAGGTTGTCGAGACGCTCCAGCGCGCCCGGATGCTCGATCGGCCGGTCTTCATCCACGTGGCGACGGTGAAGGGGAAGGGCTATGCGCCGGCCGAGAAAGATGCCGTCGCGCTTCACGGCGTGTCGCCGAGCGGCAGTGTGAAGAGCGCCGCTTCGGGCACTTCCCCGGGGCAGAAGGCGCCCACTTACACCGACGTCTTTGCTCGCACGCTGAGCGACCTGGCACACCGCGATGAGCGGATCGTCGCGATCACGGCGGCGATGCCGGACGGCACGGGCCTCACGTCGTTCGCGAAGGAGTTCCCCCGGCGGTTCTTCGACGTCGGCATCGCCGAGGCTCACGCCGTCACCTTCGCCGGGGGACTGGCAGCCCGGGGAATGCGCCCGGTCGTCGCGATCTACAGCACGTTCTTGCAGCGCAGCTACGACTCCATCGCCCACGACGTCTGTCTCCAGAACCTGCCGGTTACCTTCGCGCTGGATCGGGCGGGCATCGTCGGCGAAGATGGCCGCACCCATCAGGGCATCTTCGACTTCGCCTACCTGCGCTGCCTGCCGAACATCGTCGTGATGGCTCCCAGGGATGAGAACGAGCTTCGGCACATGCTCGCCACCGCGCTGCATCACGATGGCCCGGCCGCGGTGCGCTACCCTCGCGGCCAGGGCTTTGGGGTTCCCCTCGACCCCGAGCCTCGACCGCTGCCGATCGGCCAGGCGCAGGTGCTTCGCCCGGGCGACGACATCGCGCTGATCGCCATCGGCGCCTCCGTGCAGCCGTCGCTCGAGGCCGCGGACCTGCTTCGGACGGCGAGGGTCGAGGCTTCCGTGGTGAACGCACGGTTCGTCAAGCCGCTGGACGTCGAGACGATCCTCGACGTCGCCACCCACTGTCGCCGGATCGTCACCGTCGAGGAACACGTGTGCGAAGGCGGCTTTGGTAGCGCCGTGGTGGAGCTGTTGGCTGACCACGGGCTTCTCCCACACGTCCAGGTCCACCGGGTCGGCCTGCCCCAGGCCATCATCGAGCACGGCCCCCAGAGCTTCGTCCGCGACCTGTACGGGCTCAGCCCCCGCCGCATCAGCGCGGCGGTGCTGCGGGCCTTCCCCGAGTTTCACCCCGCCGTCGCCGTCGTGTCATAGGGGTTGACGAGACACCGGGATGGTTCAGGGACGGGGTAACAGTTCTGTGGCAAAGCAGCGGCACGAAAGCTGCCTCGGCTGGGGATGACCGGTCGAAACGGCATCCCAGCCGAGGAGGAAACCCAGGTGGGCTTCGTTTACGAGCATATCAGCGTCG